>DAISKN010000660.1:0-4130 GCA_036820975.1 Acidobacteriota bacterium
ACGACCCCGCGTTGACCATGGCCGTGAATCGGGACGCCTCGGCGCGGCTCGCGGGGCTTTCCGCCTCGCTTCCCGCCGATCTCCTCGAGCAGTATGGGTGTCCCGACTGCGCCGACGGAGGCGCCTCCTGGCTGACGGTCACCCGCGGGAGCGGGACGCGAAGGACGGAGTACGAATACGGCAAACCGCCTTCGGAGCTCGACGCGATGGACGAGTTCCTCGCGGGCGTGATGCAGGCCCTCCGTGAATGTCGGGCTACGTCCGACGTGACCATAGTGGCCGGGTGCACTCCGACTTGAGCTCTCGGATGGCCCCGTCGACGGGTCGAGCGCGAACCGTCTGAGGCGCGGTAGCCGCCGCGACGGTCTCGCCCAGTCCAGCGGGCCAGAAGGAATCCGCTTGGCGCAAACCCCCTCATGGCACGCATGGTACGGAGTCATCCTGCTTCTCGGGGTCTACGTCAATTCCTTCATCGATCGAACGATCCTGACCCTTCTGATCGGTCCCATCCGCGAAACGACGGGCATGAGCGACAGCCAGGTGGGCTTCCTCATCGGGCCCGCCTTCGCGATCTTCTACACCATCGCCGGGCTGCCCCTCGGCTGGCTCGCCGACCGCGCGAGCCGCGTCTCCCTCATCGTCGTCGGACAGGCTTTCTGGACCCTGGCCTCGTTCAGCTTCGGTCTCGGCCGCAGCTTCGCCGCGCTCGCGCTCGCCCGCATCGGCGTCGGCGTCGGCGAGGCGACGCTCTCCCCCGCCGCGTACTCGATCATCGCGGACCTCTTCCCGCTCGAGCGGCTCGCGCGCGCGCTGTCGGTCTACTCCATGGGAATCCACGTCGGAGGCGGGCTCGCCTCCGTCCTCGGGGGTTTCGTCATCGATTGGGCGGGCGACGCCACGTCGATTCGCCTTTCCCTCGTGGGAGAACGCTACGTCTGGCAGGTGGTGTTCTTCGCGGTGGCGGCACCCACGATCCCGCTCACCGTCCTGCTCCTTACCACGTTCCGGGAGCCGGAGCGGCGGGAGAGCGCCGTCCGAGGGGAGGCGGTCGCGGTCTCGACCGGGGACTTCCTTCGTTATTTCCGCGCGAACGCCGGCGCCTTTCTCTGCCACAACTTCGGATTCGGATTGCTCGCGCTCTCGGGCTACGGAGCCCTCGCCTGGATTCCCGAGTTCTTCGTGCGCATCCACGGCTGGGATCGCGCCTTCGTGGGAAAAGTCGTGGGGCTCAACTCGATGGTCGTGGGCGTCGCCGGCCTCTACTTCGGAGGCTTCGTCGGCGATCTCCTCGCGCGCCGCGGCCGAGCCGACTCGAAGATCCTGGTGGGACTTCTCGCGGTTCTCGTATGGCTGCCCTTCGGACTCTTCCTACCGTTCGCCGGGAGCGGCGCTCTGGCGTTCGCGCTGTGGGTCCCGATGACGTTCGCGGCGGCGATGCCCTGGGGAGCGGCGGCCGCCGCGATCCAGGAAGCCGTCCCGAACCAGATGCGCGGCAAGGCGGCAGCCATCTTCCTCTTCGTCATCAACCTGGTGGGGCTGGGCCTCGGGCCGCAAATCCTTCCCCTGGTGACCGACTACGTCTTTCGGGACGGGATGCAGATTCACCTTTCGCTTCTCACCGTCACCGTGGCCGCCGAAGCGGGCGCGTTCGCGCTCCTTCTCCTCGCCCTTCCCCGATTCCGGAGAGCGATCGCTTACCGAGATCGCTGGATGAGCGAGCGCGCGGTGTGAGCGTCGAGCGAACGAGCTTCTTCGACGAGCAGGCGCGATGGCGGCGCCGGACCTGGCGCGGCTCTCTCGTCTGCGCTCTCGCGGCCTCGGTCATGGGAGCGCCTCTCGCGGTGCTCCTGACTCCGCTCGCGCTCCTCGTCGTCGGCCTCACGCTGAAGTACACGCCGGGCGGCGGCCCGGCGCTCGACCTCCTGGTCTCGGCCGCCCGATTCATCCCCCGGGCACTCGAGACCGCGGCCGACACGGAAAAGCTATCGAGCTTTCTCAGCCCTCCCACCCTTCTGGCGCTCTCGATGCTGCTGGCTCCGGGAATGGCGGTGCTCCTCGCCGTATGGTTTCTTCTCCGCTTCCGGTTCGCGCTCTCGGGCGTCGGGGGGCTCCTGCTCGGCCTCTCCGCGCGTCCGCCTCGAGTGGAGGACGTCGAGGAGATCCAGCTCGGGAACGTGATCGAGGAGATGGCGATCGCCGCTGGCATGCCGTCTCCCGCGCTCCGGCTCCTGGACGACGACGCGCCCAACGCGGCCGCGGTCGGCTCGGGCGCCGACGATTCCACCGTCGTCGTGAGCCGCGCCGTACTCGCGCGGCTCGACCGTGACGAGACCCAGGCCCTTGCCGGGCATCTCCTCGGCTCCATCGCCAGCGGGGATCTGCGCATCCTCGCGAGCCTGAACGCGGTTTTCGAGTGCGCCGGCCTCACGATCCTCGTGCTCGACGCGGCGTTCGGCCTCTCCCCGTCCGCATTCCGCGACCTCGCGAGGGTCCTGCGATTCCTTCTCGGAAGAGACAGGGATCCGGCGGAGGCCCCCTTCGTGCAGAAGCTCCTGGTCCAGATGACCGGCGAGGTCCGCCAGGACGGAATCCATCAGGTGAGCGAAGGTCCGACAGTCAAGAAATACCCGTTTCTGAACTTCTTTCTCCTGCCCTTTCTTCTCCTCAGCGTCGTCAACCTGATGTTGAAATGGCAGACGTATCTGATCCGCTCGATCTTCGTGGGACCGATGGTGATGCTGGTGTGGAGGCGGAGGCGATTTCACGCCGACGCCGTAGCGGTTCAGCTGACGCGGAATCCGGACGCGCTCGCGAAGGCGCTCTGCGCTCTTTCGGTGGACGCGGCCCTCCTCTCCCGCGCGCGGTGGGCCGAGCCGCTCTTCGTCGTCGGCGCCCCGGGCGGCGGCTGGTCCGAGGAGCTCGGGGGGCTCGGGAGCTCGCATCCTCCGCTCGAGAAGCGGCTGAAGCGCCTCGCCGCCATGGGAGGCCGCGACTTCCGCGCCCCCGCGCGAAGCTTCATGCCTCGGGAGTGGACCGCGGCGTCTTTGATCCTCGTTCCTCTCGCGGCGCTCACCGTTCCCCTCATGGGCGTGGTGGTCGCGCTGTCCTTTCTTCTCGCCGCCTTCCCCGCGCTCCTCACGACGCTAGCGGCCCTGGCCATCGTCGTCGCGATCCTCACCTGAGGTGTCGCCAAACACCTTCGGCTTCTTGTAACGAAGCCCCGGGGCGTTCCGGCACTCGGCTGAGATCGATGAACTACTCAGAGTCCGTTCGGACGGCTTTCAGGATTTGCGTGAACGCAACCGTCTGCTCGATCGTCTCGGTGTTGCCGTCGGTGCCGACGACGGTAAGCCGGACCAGCCGTTCGAACGGCCGGAACGAGAGGCATTCCCTGTTCGCCGACCAGGTGTGCTCGACCTCCGGGCCGGCCGTGGCGACGGTCTCGTCGTCGTCGGCAACAGCCGGACTACCCTCGAAGAACCACCGGTACTCACGAATGCTTCCCTCCGAGCAGGAGGCGTTGAAGGAGACCGAACAAGGGGGCATTCCGTCCGTGAAGGACAGCTGCTCGGAATCGAAGCATGCCGTCAGCTTCGTGTGCACTCGAAGCTCTTTGGTGGCGGTCGAGTTCATTCCATGGTCCTCGACGCGGAGCTCGACGACGTAGTCTCCAGGCCCGCGGTACTGGACCTGGACTCGGGGGCCGGTCCGCGTGCGTCCATCCCCCAGCTGCCACTGATAGGTGGCCTCGGAGCTCACGCTGCTGGAGCAGCGAGCATCGAGGACGATCAACTGGCCTTCCATGACGTCTGGCGGGTTGGGGTCGGTTGTGAAACAGGCCGTTGGCTCGGTGAAGCCGGCGCCTGGTGAAACCGGAGGTGTCGTCCCCGTTGGGCTCGGGGCAACAGGTGAGTCGTTGCAGCCCGAGACGACCAGGAGACCGAGTCCGAGGAACACCGCACTCACCCACTGACGATCATCGCGTGTAATTGCCATTACGAAGATTCCTTCCTTGCCTTGCGGTAAGGGTCACTGCAATTCTCGCGCCACTGAAAGGGGAGAGAGCTGCGAAGCGAGAAGTCCCTCTTTCGCCTGCGTTAGCGACGTTCGCCCGGGAAACGGGAGGTTGG
>DAISKN010000661.1:0-4126 GCA_036820975.1 Acidobacteriota bacterium
CGTGTCCGTTCCGCTCCATACCAGGACGCCGTTGATGTGGAAGCTCAAGCTCGTTCCGACCGCGACCACTCGCAGCTCGTTCCAGGCGTTGCCCTGGTTGATGGCGGACGAGGCCGTCCAGGCCTTGAGCACGGTCGTATTGCGGTAAACCGAGAACTGGCCCTTCTGGTTGATCTGGAAACTATACCCCTGTGACCACTGACCCAGAGTCACCAGGTTCGGGGTTCCCCGGATGATGATACGCGAGGCGTCGGTGAGGCCGCTGCCATATCTCCGGAGCCGCACGCGGTAGTCCAGGTTCGCGAAGTCCTGCGGGTAGCTCACCGACGCGTTCGAACCGACGATACCCTTGCTGTACAGGAACTTGGAAAGCAGGTTCGACCAGACACCGGAGTGCACTTGCCAAGGCGCCGTGGTTCCGTTGAACTGCGAATCGAATCCGCCCAGTACTACGTTGAACGCTCTGGTTGCGCTCCACGAACTCGACCCGACCGAATTCGACGCCCGGACCTGGAACGTGTACGCCCCTAGCGCGAGAGCTGTAGCGGGCGTCGCCGAGCACACCGAGCCCGTCGCGCAGCCGGCGCCGGTGGAGGAATAGGACTGCGCATAGACCTTGACGGTACCTATATGGACCCGGAGTTTATAACTGGCGGCGCCAGCCACGGGAGCCCACTGAAACGTGGGGGTCGTATCCGTGATGTTGCCAGTAGGCGAGAGCGTCGTCGGTGTTGCCGGCGGAAGGGGGTCCAGTGGCGGCGGCGGGGCCGCGCCGACGCGGAAGTTCGCCACCGTCGTCCGCGTAGTGTCGAGGGAGAGGCGCTCGTTCGCCGGTCCGTCCGGGCTGGTGCTGGATGCCGTTCCCGGTACGCCCATGGGGTCTCCGGTAAGAGTCCTCGCCGGATCCGAGAAGTACATCAAACGGTTACATCCGAAGCCGGCGGCAGCGCACTCGTCGTTGTAGGCCATCACCGTTCGCCAGCGCTTGTTCGTGTCGGCACCCGGGGCGAATGCGGCCTGGTTCACGTAGCCGTGGCTGTAAGAAAAGGGAGAGTTCGACTGATTGATATACCGGTCGTGCTGCAGGCCCATGTTGTGCCCAATCTCGTGAGCGAAGCTGAGGTTGGGCGAAACGCAGCTCCTCCTCGTGACCGCGAAAGCGTAGCTCGCGAAAGAGCTCGAGACGGCGTCCATCACGTACCCGATGCCGCAGGAGCCCCCACTCTCCACGATGAGGTGAACGAGATCGGCGCTGCTTCCGTCGCGGAGCGCATGCACCTGGTCCAGGTGCCCGTCGGAAGTCAGGCGAAGGCGATTGAGATCGTCGCCCATGTCTCCGGACTCGGTGTACGCGAGCTCGGCGGTTCCGGCGAGGCGCACCCCCTGGATGACGCCGGAGTTGATGTAGCCCTGGTTGGTCTCGGCGATGCCCAGGTTGATGAGCGCCTGCATGGCGGCCGTGCCTCCGGCCGCGGCGCGCGCGGCGCCGGTATAGGCGACGAAGACATCGATGAGAGAACCATCGTCGGCCGCAACCGCAACCGCTGCCGACGCCGATGCATCGAGCTCGACCCCGGGGTCCAGAGGCTCGTCCTCGGAGGGCAAGAGGAGCGGGTCGATCTCTTGCACCTCGTGAATGCCGCCGCCTGCGAACCGGATCTGAAAGAGCTTCCCTCCGCCGCGGATGGTCCCGGCGATGATCCCGTCCTGCACGACGAGAAGCGCCTCGCCCTCATCGCGGCCTTCGAGGCGGCCGAAATAGACGGTATGCGTCGGGAGGGTGTCGATACGCTCGATCCGGGCCCGGAGCGCGCGATCGGAGAAAAGGTTCAGGTCGAGGACCGCCGCTTCAGCGCCCTCGCGAAGGTTCCGGGAGCTCACCCGGACGAAGCGGCTTCTCGTGACCGCCTGGTCGGCCCTGTCCGGCTCACCCGGGACGGCCGAATCGAAAAAAATCGGGCGGCGCTGCGCCAGGACTGCGGTCGGGCCTGCGACCAGAAACACCAATACCAAGAGGAAACGTGTTGGGAACCACATCCATCTATCATAGCTTGAAATGAGCAGAGTGCTACAGGCCCGGGCGCGCAGGCGTCTCGCCGCGGAGATCGGGACCATGGCACGGTGGATTTCGGTGCTGGAGTTCCGCTGACCGGGACTTAGGACATCTTCCTTGTGAAACTGCGGCCTTGACGGAAACGAAGGCCCTTACGCAGCGGCTATTGGATATACCCGAGCGCCTTCAATGGCTCCCGCTACTACGTCTTCCGCTACCCCCAGAGTGCGTAAACGACCATCTGGGCGACGGCGACGAGAGAAGCCCAGAAGCGCACGTTTCGAAACCAGGGCGCCTTCGCCGTCGCGGGCGCGACGAGCTTCGGCGACACGAACAGGATAACCGCGAGCGCCAGGGCGTACATGAGAATCACCACCAGAGCGCCCGGCTCGATGCCCATCATCGTATCCAGCAGACGAGGCCGCGGAGCTCCTCGTCGGACTTTCGCGTCGTGACCAGGCTCACAGCGAGGAGAGTGATCGATGCCGCGACGAAAGACCAGAAAGCAGTCCAGAGATAAAGTTGTCCGGTTGCCGTCAGCAGAGCGGCGGTCCCCACGCCGACCAGCATCCCGGCGACGCCGCCTTCGGCCGTCGCCCGCCGGGTGAGCATCCCGAAGAGCAGGAGCGCGAAGAGCGCTCCTTGAAAGAACGAGAGGAACGTCTGAAAGGCCTCGAACACCGAGGCGAACCGCGTCTTCACCTGATAGCTGAAGAGCGCGCCTCCCAGGAGAAGGCCGATAATGAGCCACCGTCCGAGCGCGAGGCACTCTTCGTCGGTCGCTTTCGGCCGCAGGAACGGGCGATAGAGGTCGGTGACCAGAAGCGTCGATGCCGAGTTCACGTACGACTCGAGATTCGCCATGACCCCGGCGATGAACGCGCCCATGAGGATCCCGAGCGCCCCCGGAGGGACCAGCCGCTTCACCATCAGGGGCAACACCTGGTTCGCGTCCCACCCCTCGCCCGGAGGTCCGAGCTCCTCGGCGAAGAGGGCCAAGGCGATGAGCCCCGGAAGCACCAGGAGGATGGGAAAGACGAGCTTGATGGCGGCGCAGAAGACGTACGAGGCTCGCGCGTCGGCTTCGCTCGAAGCGCCGAGTGTCCTTTGGACGATGGCCTGGTTTCCGATCCAATAGGCCGGTCCGAGCACGACTCCGAGACCGAGAACTACCGCGGGCCAGGGGTAGGCCGGATGGCTCGAGGAGGGCAGGAGCTCGAAATGTTCCCGCGTCCAGGAGAGCTCGGAGACCTTCGCCATGAGGGTTTCGACGCCTCCGACCTCGCGGATGCCGAGGACGCAGATCAGAGTCGCTCCCGCGATGAGCACGACGCAGGAGAAAACCTCGGTGACCACGACCGCGCGAAGGCCGCCGGACGCTGTGAAGAGACCCACGAGAACGGAAGTCACCCCCACCGAGACCCAGAACGACCATCCGAGAAGTCCCTCGAACATCGCCGCCGCGCTCACGAGAATGGTCGCGACGGTAGCGAGCATGAAGAGCGACCAGACGACGGCGAAGAACGTCCGCACCGACGGGTTGTAGCGCCGCCCCAGGTACTCGGGAATGGTGGTGACGTTCGAGCCCCAGAAGAACGGCATGAAGAGGAAAGCGGCGAGAAGAACCGGAAGGATGCACCCCACGAAATCGAAGTTCATCATGACGATTCCGTAGCGATAGCCGTCCCCCGCGAGCCCGATCATGTCCTTGGCGCCTATGTCGGAGACGACGAGGGACATCCCCGCGGCCCACCAGGGAATCGACTTTCCCGCGAGGAAGAAGTCTCGGCTGGTGCGGATTCCCCGGCTGGCCCAGAGCCCGAGCGCGGTCACCGTCAGGAGATAGGCGATAATGAGGCCGATATCGAGCGCGGACAGCTTCACCGAATCCACAGCGGCGAATAGTACTCGATCCCCGCTCGAACCTTGCGCCACTTCCGTTCGTTCTATAACGCATGACTACACTCTTGATGGCTTCCTGTCTCGCCCTCCTCGGAGCCCGAATCTACCCGGCCCCCGGAGCGCCGCCGATCGAAGACGGTACCGTCGTTGCCTGTGACGGGAGAATCGCCG
>DAISKN010000662.1:0-4114 GCA_036820975.1 Acidobacteriota bacterium
GTCCACGGAGACGATCTCGCCGATGAACGTCGTCGGCGCCTTCGCCATCGGTTTGGGCTTCGCCTGGGATTTCGCTTGCTCCGCGCCCACGAAGACGGCGAAAGCCGTCGCGATGAGAACGAGGATTCCTAACGCTTTTCGATTCATGATGGACTCCTTTCCGTTGTCTCCCTCCGGTCAGGAGACACTGCAACGCATGTGCCAGCCGAGGTGGTACGTCGATTGCAAAACGAAACAGCGGACACCAAAGAAGGAGGTGCGACATGAATCGGAAACAGCTTCTCGTTGCGGCAGGTCTTGCGCTTTCAGCGGCCGCGCCGGCATTCGCCGCGAACGGCACCGTGGTTCGAGCCGAGGTTCCGTTCGCCTTCTACGCGGGCAAGCTCCTGCTTCCGCCCGGGAGCTACGTCCTCACGGTCGATCAGCCCGACGAGCCGGGGCTTCTCACCATTCAGCAGCGAAACGGGAAGGAGCACGAGCTCTTGTTGACCGTTCCGGAGAACCGCGGTCCGGGAGTCGCGGGCGAAACCAAGCTCGTCTTCGATCGCTATGGAGGGGACAATTTCCTTTCGCAGATCTGGGTCGCCGGTCTCGATGAAGGTCGAGCGGTCCCGAAGAGCGAGGTCGAGCGGGAGCGTGCCGCGCTCGCGCACCAGGGAGCGTCGGTCGGCGCCGCCGGCCGCACCGGCGAGAATTGACGCGCGAGAGAGGCCCGGTCGCGCCTCCGGGCGCGAGCCGGGCCATCACCCGCGTCCGCGAATCTCCTGGATCAGCTCCATCTGGATTTCCTGAATCTCGACGAGACGCTCCCACTGACGCGAGAGCAGATGGTCGAGCTTCTGATGAAGTTGCTGGATCTCGAGCTCGGCTTTGAGGTTCACCTGGTAGTCCCGCACCGCGCGGATTCTGTCCCTCGACTCCTGCCGCCTCTGGCTCATCATGATGACTGGCGCCTGGAGCGCGGCGATGCAGGACAGGATCAGGTTCAACAGGATGTAGGGGTAGGGGTCGAACGCCCGCGCGACCAGCAACATCGTGTTCAACGCCATCCACAGGACGAGCGTCGCCACGAACAGGCCGATGAACGTCCAGCTTCCCCCGAAGGCGGCGATGCGGTCGGCGACGCGCTCGCCATGGCTCAGCTCGGCTCGGAACTCCGCGTCGGGGTTGCGGCTGAGAACGTCCTGTTCGCGGAGGCTTCGAAGGACTTCCTTCTGAAGCTCGTCGATCTCGCCTTTCTCGCTCGAGAGCAGGGATTCGACGTAGCGGTGGCGATAGCGCGCGAGGTCGTCGATGCAGATCCAGCTCGCGTCCGTCCAGGAGGGGTCGTCGCCGTGAATCAGCTCCGCCACCGCGGGCCTCACGACGACTCCTGGCCTCAGCCGCGCTCGACGGGTCTCGCCGCAAATCGCGCAGCGGATCTCGGGACCGGTCACGGCGTCGGCTCTTCGAGGCGTCGCTCGCCCCGCCGCGCGAGGAAGGCGTACAGGATCGCAGCGAGTACGAGGACGAGAGCGAAGAGGAGCTCGTATCGCGAAGCGTCCACGAGCAGCCGCTCCAACATCTCACCCGCCGCGTAGCCCAGGAGCCCGACGACCGAAGCCCATACGAGGCAGGAGGGAAGCGAGAGCGCCGAGAACCGTTTGAGGCTCATATGGGACGAGCCGGCGACGGCCGCCCCGAGCCACCGAATGCCGTAGAGGTACCTCATCCCGAAAATCCACAGGACGTGATGCTTCCCCATCCATCGCTCGAGCCAGGGAACGAGCGCTCTCGCCCGGGGGCTCCGCTCGAGGAGCGCGCGTCCGAACCGGCGCCCCGCGAGAAAGTAGAGGATGTCTCCGCTGAAAGCTCCGAGGGTCGCGAGGAGGACGACCAGGCCGAAGGAGAAATAGCCGCGGTGAGCGAGGAAGCCGGCGACGAGAATGAACGTCTCTCCCTCGACCAGGGTGCCGAGGAAGAGCGCGGGGTATCCGAGGTGGGTGAGAAACTCCTGCATCGGGAACCTGGCGCGCGCCTCCCCGGAGTTTATTCCGAATCCGCCGAGCGCGCCGGGAAAGACGCGGTTACAATATTCCCCGATGAACGTCGCCATCACCCTCCTGACCATGACGCTCGTCTCCGGGCAGGACCCGCGCCCTCGGCTCGACATCTCGACCGGGGCGGAGTTCGACGCGAAGAGCATCCCGGCCTACAAAGGCGACCATGAGGCGGTCTACCGCCACATCGATTCCCATCTGGATCATCACCTCGGGGAGATCCAGCGCTGGCTTCGACAGCCCTCGGTGAGCGCCCAGAACCAGGGGATCGCGGAGATGGCGGAGATGGTCCGCTCGGACTTGAAGGCTCTCGGATTCCAGGAAGCGGAGATTGTTCCGACGTCGGGACACCCGGGAGTCTGGGGCTACTACGACGCCGGCGCCGAGAAGACGCTCCTCGTCTACCTCATGTACGACGTCCAGCCGGTGGAGCCCGCGGACTGGCTATCGCCGCCCTTCGCCGCCGAGATCGTCGAGAACGAGCACGGAGGCGTGCTCATGGCCCGGGGCGCCACCAACGAGAAAGGGCCGGAGCGCGCGTTCCTGAACGCCGTCGAGTCCATCCTGGCGGTCGAAGGAAAGCTTCCGGTGAACCTCATGGTGACCGCGGAGGGCGAGGAGGAGCTCGGCTCGCCGCACTATCCCGAGATCGTCGACAAGTACGAGGACCGTTTGCGCACCGCGGTCGGCGCCTTCTTCCCCTTCAATTCCCAGAGCTCCCGGGGCGAGGTGACGCTCAACCTCGGCGTGAAGGGCATTCTCTATTTCGAGCTCGAGGCGGCGGGAAGCGATGCGGGAGGGCCGAAGGCCGCGGAGATCCACGGGTCGTTCAAGGCGATCGTGGACTCCCCCGTGTGGCGCCTGGTCCAGGCGCTTTCGACCCTCACCTCTCCCGACGGGAACACCATCCTCGTGCCCGGCTACTACGACGACGTCCGGCCGCCCACGGCCGAGGAAGAGCGTCTCATGAACGCCGTTCTCGCCGACTGGAACGAGGCCACGGTGCGAGAGAGCCTCGGGGTCTCGAAATGGATCGACGGCATCTCCGGTAAAGACGCTCTCCTCCGATATCTCTACGACCCCACTTTGAACATCGATGGCATCTGGGGCGGTTATACCGGGGAGGGATCGAAGACGATTCTCCCTCACAAAGCCACGGCGAAGGTCGATTCGCGGCTTCCGCCGAATCTCGATCCCGACGAAGCCCTCGCGAAGATCCGCCGGCATCTCGACGCGAAGGGATTCTCCGATCTCGTAATCCGGAAGCTCTCCGGCTACCCCGCGTCCCAGACTTCCGTCGACGCGGGCCTCGTCCGGGCGGCGATCTCCGTCTTCAACAAGTACGAGCTTACGCCGTCGGTTTGGCCGCGTCTCGCGGGGAGCGCGCCGTTCTATCAGTTCACCGAGCGGCTCAAGCTTCCCCTGGTGCTCGGGGGGCTGGGACATGGGTCGGGGGCGCACGCCCCGAACGAGTACATGGTGGTGAGGCCGAAGGCGGGCTCGACCGTCAAGGGTCTCGCTGACATCGAAAAAGGCTACGTCGATTTTCTCTTCGCCCTCGCGGGCGAATGACACGGAGGAGGGGAATCATGCGGGGTTTCGTCGTCGCGGGTCTCGCGCTCACGGTCTTCACGGGAACCGCATTCTCCGAGAACTGGCCGCAGTGGCGGGGGCCGCGCGGAAACGGCGTCAGCGTCGAGACCGGGCTTCCGCTTGCCTGGAGCGACGGCGAGAACGTCGCCTGGACGGCGAAGCTTTCCGGCCTCAGCGTTTCGACCCCCATCGTCCATGGAAGTCGGGTGTTCGTGACCGGCCAGGCGGGACGAGGCGTCCTCCGCGAGGGAAACCATCCGACGTTGATGCGAGGCGAGGAAACCCCCTCGGAGAAGTCGCTTGGGGAGGGGGCTTCGGCGGCGGAAGGAGAGGTCGCGTTTCTCGTCGAGGCGTTCGATCGCGAGAGCGGCCGCCGCCTGTGGCAGTACGAGCTTCCTGCGGAGGCCGCGGGTGGAGGCGGTCTCCCTCCGGTCCACCGCAAGCACAACCTCGCGAGCCCGAGCCCCGTCACCGACGGCGAG
>DAISKN010000663.1:0-4111 GCA_036820975.1 Acidobacteriota bacterium
GCTTCGCCGGGACTGCAACTTCCTCGCCGCGATGCTCGGGGTCTTCAAGGCTGGAGGGGCCTATGTTCCGCTCGATCCGAGCTACCCTCGCGACCGCATCGAGTACATGCTGGCCGATAGTGAGGTGCCCGTTCTCCTATCGAGCACGGTCGCGCTGACCCCGTTCTCGGATCTCCTACCAGGCATCGAAGGACTTCGCGGCGTCCTGTTGTTGGATACAGGGCCGGGCCCACAAGTGAGCACGCTTGAGGACAAGGGGGTCGCGGTACGGGGTCCCCAAGAGCTGAGCGACGTTTCACCGGGGAACCTAGGTCTTCCCGCGTCCGGAGCCGATCGCGCGTACATGATCTACACGTCCGGGTCCACGGGCAAACCGAAGGGGGCAATCTGTCGTCACGATGGCGCACTCAACCACCTCTTCGGCGAGTTGCAGGGCGTGGGTGTCAGCGGCTTTTTCAGCTTTCTACAAACGGCGCCATCATCGTCGGATATCTCCGTCTGGCAGTTTCTAGCACCGGTTCTTCACGGTGGAAGGAGTGTCATCGTCGATCAGGCGACGGTGATCGACCCGGAGCGTCTGTTTGAAGTCATCAAGTCCAAAGGGCTCTCCATCGTCGAGCTCATACCGGTCGTCCTTCGAAGCCTCCTGGACTTCGTTCGCGACCTCGATGAGGAGCGACGGAAGCTGTCCGAGCTTCGTGTCATGATGGCGACCGGCGATGCGCTTCCGGGAGACCTCGTGTCGAAATGGTTCGAGCTCTATCCGGACATTCCGCTCGCGAATACCTACGGTCCGACCGAGGCCTCCGACGACGTGACCCTGCTCGTCCTGAAACGTGAACCCGAAAAGCCAAAGCCTATCACTTCGATCGGAAAGCCGATGCCGAATCTGACCGTCGTGATCCTGGACAAGGACCACCGCCTGGCTCCGGTGGGCGTGCCCGGCGAAATCTGTGTCGCCGGCATCGGTGTGGGGGAAGGCTACTGGCGGCGGCCCGAGCAAACGGCGGCCGCGTTCATCCCGTCCCCGCTGCCGGAGCTCCAGGGCGAAATCGTCTACAAAACCGGCGACCTAGGCTTGTTTCTTCCCGATGGCACGATCGAGTTCCGCGGCCGCATCGATCACCAGCTCAAGATCCGCGGCTATCGCGTCGAGCCGGGAGAGGTCGAGGCTATCATCAAGACCCTTCCCGGCGTCGCCGATGCAGTCGTCATCGGCCGTGCGATCGGTACGAGCGACAGACAGCTCGTGGCTTTCGTCGTGGCCGATGAAGGCTGGACCCTGGACGCATCAGACCTGCGCCAGAGGGTAGGGCGCAAGCTTGCGGAGCACATGGTGCCATCGGGTTTCGTCGTCCTCGATGCGTTGCCACTCACACCGATCGGCAAGCTCGACCGCAAAGCACTGACCGAGAGAAAAGTGAATCGAGAGGAACACGCCGGAGGGCACGTGCCGCCGATCGGAGAAGTCGAACGACAACTTGGGCGGATCTGGGCAGAGCTACTCCACGTTGAGCGCATCGGACGGCACGACAACTTCTTTGATCTCGGCGGTGATTCGCTCCTCGCCATCTCCGCTTCCTCAACGGCACGTCGGGCAGGAATCGATGCATCACCCACGCGGATTTTCCTTTATCCCTCGATCGCGCAGCTTGCTGCCGCGACGAGGGAGGCCGCGAAGGACACCGCCGTCGGAGCAAGAGAGAACGTCGAAGAAGAGCGCGGCAAGTCTGAGATTGATTCGGCGTTTTCGCTTTCCGGACTCGACCGAGTCCAGCTCCAGGACTTGCTCGAAGCGTTCCCTGATGTAGAAGAGATCTTTGCGCTTTCCGACACCCAAAAGGGCGTCTATCTGCGATGCTTTCTCTCCCCGCGTGAATCGGGTGTCTACATCGAGCAAGTCTGCTGCAAGCTGAGAGGGCAGCTCGACGTAGAGCGCTTCGAGAAGGCGTGGCGTTCAGTGGTCGAGTACTACCCGTCGCTTCGGGTGTCTGCCGTCTCGCGGGGGCTCCCGCACGCGGTGCAGATCGTTCACGGAACCGTTCCGTTCGAGATCGAGCACATCCATTTCCAGCGAACGCTGGGACCGAGTCAAGCGGACGAATTGTCGCGCTGGCTCGAATCGGACCGCCGTCGCGGCTTCGACATGCAGAGATCGCCTCTATTCCGGGTCGCGTTGGTCCGCTTGGCACCTTCCCTCTATGAGCTCGTCTGGACCTACCATCATGTAATTGCTGACGGTTGGTCGGAAAGGCTCGTGCTGACGGCCCTGTTCGACGCTTATGCTTCGCTCGGCCGCGGCGAGCTACCATCGACACCCGAGACGCGACCCTATCGGGACTTCGTGGCGTGGCTTGCGGTTCGCGATTCGAGTGCGGCCGACTATTGGCGACGAAACCTCTCAGGTTTCCGCCGGCCCTCGAACATCCCCGCTCCGAAGATGCACCCCGGTGGCCAGGGAAGTGTGTTCAGCCATGAATGGCTCGACCTCGACTTGCCACCGACATCACTGCCGGCGAGCGGCGTGACCGCCAGCACGTTGTTCCAGGCCGCGTGGGCATTGCTGCTCGCCCGCTACTGCGGGACGCACGACGTCCTCTTCGGCTTGGTCGTGTCGGGGCGCCAGGCGCCGATTGCCGGCATCGAGACCATTTGCGGGTTGATCGCATCGACGCTGCCGCAGCGTGTCGAGATCGGTTCCGGCGCAAGCGTTCGATCGTGGCTCGGACAGGTGCAGCGGCGAACGGCGGAAGCGCGCGAGTACGAGCACACCCCACATCGCCTGATCGAGGACTGCAGCGAAGTCCCGGCGGAAGAATTACCGCTGTTCGAGAGCGTCGTCGTGATCGCCCCCTACCGCGGAAGCGACTTCTCTGCGGCAGAACACGGCATCTCCGTCTCGGAGTTCGAGTTCTTCACGCAGCCTCACTATGCGCTCACGTTGTTCGTCACCTTCGACGACCACGTGAGAGTTCGGCTTGTGTACGAACGCAAGCGTTACGATCACTCTACCGCCGAGCGCCTGCTCGCGGAGTACAAGGATCTTGTTCGGGCCATTGTCGAGGGCATCGACAAGCCGGTCGAGAGCCTTCTGAGCTGAGCCCGGTTGGCCGAGGGTCGCGCCACGATGCCGTTCGAGGCTGTAGGTGAAACGTTCCTGAAAGTGCGGGCTCGCGCGAGACGTCCCTAACGACAAGCAGGATTTCCGAGGGCTCGCTCCACGCGGGGACGTAGTCCACGGCTTCGAGAGTCCGTGATTCTCACCCGCCACGAATCTGAATGTGCAGGTCTCGTCTAGCGTTGGCAGCGCGCCTTCCCTGGTGACGAGTACGCGTTCGTGCCGGTGAAGGTCATTAGGTAGTTGGCACCGAACGCGTGGAAGTAACTCCTCTCAAGCCGGGCCTGGTTTCACTGAAGAAACATGCGCTCCTGGGGCGCCGTGCGTCTTGCCCATTTCCTGGAAATAGAATTGGACAATTGTCACGCTGCAGATCCCGTACCGTTTACCGTTCGCCAGTGCGGGCCTCGAATCCAGCGGCAAAGGCGGAGACGACCGCCGTCTGTTTGCCTGCGCTGCAACGGAGTCTTTTTTCCCTACGCGGCTGAGGGGGTGGCTTTCGAAGAGGAGTCGAAGGAAACGCCCGAGTGCAGCTGCTGGCGCACCTTCGGCGCCATCGTGGGAGGCGCTGCCGCCTTCGTCGGCTACGTACCGTTCGCGCTGAACGATTCGCGAATCGGAGTGTCCGACACCCAGCGGGTCCTCGAGTGGTCGGCGGTAACGGCCGGTACCGCGGTTCTCGGCTACTTCCTCGGCAGGAAGCTCGACGAGCGTCAGGCCTCGGGGGCCCTCCCCCGCGGCTGCCATTGAACCGATGCGAGGTAGCGCGAGAGCTCCTTCGCGAGCTTCTGGACCTCTTCCGCCGCCGAGCGCGAAGCGGCCTGCTCGATCGAGGAGCCGAGGTCGCTGATGACGTCGAAACCGTAGCCCTTGCCCGTGCCTTTCATGTTGTGGGCGATTCGGCGGGCAGCGTCGAAGTCCCCGGAGGCGGTGAGCTCGAGGATCAGATCGGCGTGCGCTTTCTGGTTCTCCAGGAATTTCGGGACCAGTCCT
>DAISKN010000664.1:0-4110 GCA_036820975.1 Acidobacteriota bacterium
CTGCGATACTGACCGCAGTCGCTGCGGTGCCGGCCCCGGAGAAACCCCTGCTGCGCGTCGTTCCCGAGGTGGATCTCGTCCGGTACTCCGGCCAGTGGTACGAGATCGCCCGCCTCCCGAACCCCTTTCAGGAACGGTGCGCCGCTAATGTAATCGCGACCTACACGCTGCGGGACGACGGACGAATCACGGTCATCAATCGCTGCCGGGCGCAGAACGGGGAACAGATTGAGGCGGAGGGCATAGCCCGCCTCGCGGGCAAGGGGCAGCCGAACTCCGTCCTGAAGGTGCGGTTCGCTCCGGCGTTTCTCTCCTTCCTCCCGTGGGTATGGGGAGACTACCAGATCATGGCGCTCTCACCGGACTACACGCACGTGCTCGTGGGCGACCCTGCGCGGAAGTACCTCTGGATTCTCGCCCGCTCCCCTTCGTTGGAGGATACCACCTACGACGAGCTCGTCGAGGAGGCGCGAGGACAGGGTTTCGACGTCAGCCGGCTCCAGAAAACGAAACAGTCCGGGCCCTGATTCGACAGGGAAACAATGCCAGGAAGCATCCGATCGCGGGGGCGACCGGCTACGTCGGCGGACGTCTCGCGCCGCGGCTCCTCGAATGCGGCTACTCGATTCGTTGTCTCGTGCGCTCGCCGGGCAAGATCGAGGGGCAGACATGGGCTCAGGACCCCCTCGCTTTCCGTCTCTCTCTACGTTAATCTCACCGGCCTTCCTGTCCCACGCACGTTGGCACAGCGGGTCTTGCCGGCGGTGCAGACGGTCTTGACGCTGGCGGGCCGCTTACCGCTCGGATCAGGAATCACGATGTCCGGATCCAGGGCTTCGTCTCGCAGCCTGACCCGATCTCGCCACGCGTCAATGAGTCAGCGCGTACACCATATAGTTGATGCCGAGCTTGTAGGCCTCGTTGGTGATCTCGATCGGAAACCACCCCGCGTCCGACCACTCCCAGTACTCGGCGATGTCGTTGTTGTAGTTGACGATGGCCATCAGGCGTTTCGCGGGATCGTTGTCCTCGAAGATGCCGAAGTACGTCGGCATGACGTTCACCAGCGGATGCGGGAAATCGATCGTTCGCATCTCGAAGAACGACTGGAAGATGGGATGACGGACGTCGAGCTCCACCAGCCGATGGTCGGGAACGACGCGCAGCATCTGGGCTTCGAAGTTGTGCCACTGCTCGTGCTCGAAGTCGTCGAAGATGAGAAACCCGCCCTTCAGGAGATAACTCCGGAGGTTCGCCGCGTCTTCGTCGCTCAGCGTCCAGAAGCCGGGCTCCGAGATGTAGGCGATGGGATGACGGAACAGCTCCGGGTCGTCGAGGGTCAGCACGTTGGTCGAAGAGGCGTTCGCGTTGATCGTCGTGAGCTCGCTCAGGAGCCGGCTCAGATGGAGGTCGGCCCGCGGGTAGTCGTGACTCCAGGTGCTCCGTCCCCCGAAGTAGGCCAGGGGGTCCGCCGAGGCCCCGTAGCGGATCCGGGTGAAGACGAGCTGTCCGCGATAGTCGGGGTTCGGGGGTAGCTCGCGGCCTCCGAGCTGGGCCAGGAGCAGCACCGCGCAGGCAGGGGTCGCGAATCGCATGGCCCGTCTCCGCCCACCAGGATAGATCGAAGCTTCACCCGGCGGAACCGCGGACCCCGTCCCTACGGGATCGCCCTTCACCGCGCGAGCGGGCTCACCCCCTCGTTCCTCTTGCCACCAGATGGACCGACGGAGCCTTGATCAGGGCGAACACCCATTCCCCGGTCCTGAGCGCGAGCTCCTCACAGGCCGGACGCGTCACCAGGGCCGTCAGGGAAAAGCCGCAGTCGAGTCCCACGCGAACCATGGGGCCTTCCGGGGTTACCGTGGTGACGAGCGACCGAAGCTGGTTGCGAGCGCTCACCCTCCCCGTTACGCTCCGCTGAAGGAACACGTCCTCCGCTCGTATGCAGGCGTAAGCCTCCCCCTCGAGATGCTCCGAGGAAACCGCCACCAGCTCCACTCCGCCCACTTCCACCGTCGCGAGGCCCTCGTGCACCCGGACGAGCCGCGCGGGCACGACGGTCTCGACGCCGACGATCCGGGCGACCGACAGGTCGCCGGGGCGGGTGAAGACCTCGTGAACCGGTCCGGTCTCCAGGATGTTTCCATCCTTCATCACGGCGACCTGATCGGCGAGCGCGATCGCCTCGACGCGATCGTGGGTCACGAGGATCACGGGGATTCCGGCGTCCTGAAGGACCCGTCGGAGCTCCCAGCGGAGCTCTTCCCGCAGCACCGCGTCCAGAGCGGAGAGCGGCTCGTCGAGCAGCAACAGAGAGGGACGCCGCACGAGAACCCGGGCGAGGGCCACCCTCTGTTGCTGACCGCCCGAGATCTGCCGCGGGAATCGATCCTGGAGGCCGGCCAGGCCATAGCGGTCCATCGCTTCGCCGACGATTCGCCGGCGCTCGGCGGCGGAGACGCCCGAGAGCCCATAGCCGATGTTCGCCGCGACGGTGAGATGGGGAAAAAGCGCGTAGTCCTGGAACAGATACCCGATTCCCCGCTGCTGGGGTCCCCGGCACACCCCTTCCCCGGCATCGAACCAGACGTCATCCCCAAGACGGATCGTGCCGCTCTCGGGGCGCTCCAACCCGGCGAGGCAGCGCAGTAGGGTCGTCTTCCCCGCACCCGAAGGACCGAAGAGGACAGTGACCGAGAATCCGTCGGCCGGCATTCGCAGCTCGGCGCGGACGACGGTCTCGGGGGTGTACCGTTTCTCGAAGCGAGCGAAGAGCTCGCTCACATTCGCCACTCCCGCCTCCCGGCGACGGCCGTGAGGGACAGCGCCAGCAGAGAGAAGATCACCAGGACGAGCGACGTGCGACCCGCGGAGACGTAGTCGAGCGCCTGAACGTCGTCATAGATGGCGATCGAGAGCGTCCGGGTGACGCCGGGAATGTTGCCGCCGACCATGAGGACGACTCCGAACTCGCCAACCGCATGGGCGAACGTCAAAACGACGCCGGTCAGAATCGCCGGCCAGGAGAGAGGCAGCGTGGTGCGGAAGAACGTAGCCAGCCGGGAGACTCCCAGGCACCAGGAAGCCTCGACCAGGCGGCGATCCACCGCGGCGAAGCCGGCGGCGAAGGGGCGCACGGCGAAAGGGAGGTTGTAGAGCACCGACCCCAGGAGAATGCCAGGGAACGTGAACGGAAGCAGGCCCCCGGTGACGGACTCGTAGGCTCGTCCCAACGGACTCTGCGGTCCGGTGGCGACGAGGACGTAGAACCCGAGGACCGTGGGAGGGAGCACGACGGGAAGCGCGACCACCGCCTCGACGAGAAAACGCCCACGCCGCGGGGTCGTCGCCATCCAATACGCGAGTGGCAGCCCCGCCACCAGAAGGATCGCCGTGGTCGACGCCGCCAGCCGAAGCGTGAGCCAGATCGCCGTCCAGTCCATGTCAAGACTCCGGCAGGAGGAACCCGTACCGCATGAGGGTCGCGCGGCCGCCGGTGGACGTGAGGAACGAGCGCAGGTCCTCCGCCACGTCGCGGTTCTTCGCCCAGTTCAGAATCACCCCTCCCTGCTCCATCCGAGGGTACGCGTCGATGGGGATGAGCCAATACCGGCCCTTGTCCCGCATGGCCGGCGCCATGGCGAGAGACAGAGCGATGACTCCGACGTCGGCGGCTCCGCTCTCGACGAAATGCGCCGTCTGAGCGACGTTCTCGCCGAAGACGAGCCGGTCCTTCACCCCGTCGTACACCCCGAGGCTGCGCAGCGCCGATTCGGCGGCCCGGCCATAGGGAGCGTGCCTCGGATTGGCAATCGCCACCTTGCGGACGCGCTCATCCAGGAGTACCTCGATGCCCCGGTTCTCGACGTCGAGGGCCGAGGAGGACGGAGCCCAGACTACGAGCTGTCCCACCGCGTATAGAAACAGGCTCTCCTCGTCGGCGTAGCCCGCCTGGATGAGCTTCCGGGGATACTCGATGTCCGCGGAGAGGAAGAGGTCGAAGGGAGCTCGATTGGACAACTGGGCATGGAAGGTGCCCGAAGAGCCATAGACGACCTCGACGCCGACGCCGGGGTGAGTCCGCTCGAAGTCGGCCGCGATCTCGTCGAG
>DAISKN010000665.1:0-4107 GCA_036820975.1 Acidobacteriota bacterium
GTCGTCGATGGGGCCCCACTTGATGATCTCCAGGATCGACGTCCCCGCCTGCTTCGCCTTTCCCACCGCGTCGTCCTCGTTCACCGCCCAGACCCTGGCCGCGCTCCAGGCGGCGTAGTTGGTCAGTAGCTTGGTTATCGAGATCAGCGAGACCTGGATGACCGCCAGCATCAGGAAGAAGATGATGGAGATGGTCATCATGAGCTCGAGGGCGCTCGTGCCCTCCTCACCCCGGCCGCCGCGTCGACGCGTCTTCACCAGGGCGAACCTTAGGTGATCCCGCCGCCGTTGATGGCGTTGGTGATGCGGTCGATCAGATCCTCGAGCGCCGGCCGGAGGAAGGGCCAGAGGATGACGGTAAAGAGAGTGATGATGATGATGGCGATGAGGGCGATGATGAGGATGTACTCGATGGTCATCGCGCCCTCTTCCTCCTCGAGCTTCTTCCGAAGCCGCCCGATGCGCGCTTCGGTCGAGACGAGACGGGAGAGAACGGCGTCCGCGACGCGAGAGCGAATTCGATTCCACATGTCAGAAGCCTCCTTCGAGATCATTTCGAGATTTCAAGGACCCGGCCCTCCGGTCAGGTACATGGCGATGTTGACTACGAGAACGGCGACGCGATTCAGGAGCACGCTGATGAGAGATATGGTGGCGTATATGGAGATGCTGGCGATGAACGCGAGCACCAGGGTGTACTCGATGGTGGTGGCACCCGATTCGTCGGAGAGTACTTTCCGCTTCATGGTCCGACCGAGCTCAGCGCCCCTGAGATCTTCTCGAACGCTTCGAGGATGACCGGGCCGAACAGGCGGTTGAGGACGACGGCGATGGCGACGAGGAAAGCCGTTACCATTACCGTCTCGAGGAAGGCCTGGCCCGCCTCCGCCCTTCCACCTTCGCCCTTCGGGCTTCGGCGGGAGCTCGCCGAAGCGCCTTGCGCGGAGGCGGGTCGGGCTACGGCGTGGCTCGCCGAAGCCGCGCGAAGGCGGCCTTCTTCGCGGCGGAGCCGGGCTCGCAAACCCCTAGCTGTCATCCTTAAATGGTTCCGAGGGTAGCTATACAGCATCATAATGGCCCGTTCCGAAGCCTGTCAATGCACGCGAGTTTTGGGGTTCACTAGATAAGACGAACGGAAGAGGGGTTTTCCTCAATCACTCGCGTCGATAGAGCACGAAAAAGCCGTCCTCGAGCACCAGGCTCCAGCCCGAAGCGGCGGCGAGCCAGCGCGCGGCGCCCGTGTCCCGGGGATAGAGCGCGAAGTCCGCGCGGTAGGTGTCGAGAAATCGCTCGCTTCCGGGGACTCCGCGGGTGAAATCCCAGTTCGCGCGCACGACGTCGTCCGGATAGACGGTCTCGTAGCGGCCGTCGATCGAGACGAGAACGGCCGGATATAGATGATAGAGAGCGTACTCCCCCCAGTTGAAGAAAATCGCCAGGTCTCCGCTCTCTCCCCTCAGACGGCTGAGCGCGCGGACCGGATAGCGGTCGGCGGGGACACTCATCTGGAGCGAGAGGTCCCGGCGGAGCCAGGAAACGGCGCCTCCGATGGCCACGAGACCGAGCGCCAGGACCATTGCCCCGAGGGCGAGGGCGTGGCGGCGCCTTTGGAACACGGACTCCCAGGAGCCGCCGAGCGTGACGACGATCACCATTCCCAGGAGGGGAGCGAAGCGGACGTGAAGCAGGGTCGCCAGTGCGGCCCCTCCGAGCAGGACGAGGTGAACGAACCGCGGTCGCAGCCCCCGGACGAGAACGACGACCAGGAGGAGAGCGGCTTGAATATGGATATCTCCGATTCCTGAGAGGTCCGCGGAGCGCCATTCGACGATCTCGGGGCGCGGCATCGGGAGAGCCTCGCCGAGATAGCGCCAGTACTCGAGGCCGTAAGGGTTCAGGAGGCTCGCGGCGAGCGAGGCGGCGGCCAGGCGATAGAAGCCGTAGCCGAGGAGGAGGAGCGGACCGAGGACGAAGCCGCCGTGCAGATTCGCCCACAGGGCTACGAGCGGAACCAGGGCGAGGCGTCCCTGGCCTCGCTCGAGGACGAACAGGGTCAGTGCGAAGAAGAGGAAAGTGAATGCCTGCGCCCGCACAACCGAGTTGAATCCCTGGGCGACGAGGGGCGAGACGGCGAGCGAGAGGAACGCGACGGTCCAGGGGCTCGCGCCGCGAGCGGCATGGAGAAGGAGGGTCATCGCGCCCACGCCGAGGGCGGCGCGGAGGGCGAGAAGTCCGGCTCCCCCGAAAGCGCGATGGACCTCGTGGAAGGCGACCCCCGAAAGCCATTCGTGATCGACCCACAGGGGCTTGGTCGGAACGTAGGCGAAGACGTCCTTCCTGGGGACTCTTCCCTCGGACATCGTGAGCCTTCCCGCGGCTATGCGACCCCAGAGGTCCTCGTCGGCTTCGTGGAAGGTGAACAGAAAGAGCCCGGCGTAGAGCACCAGGCTGAGCGCGAACGCGCTCCTGCGATGGCCGCGGGAGTCCATCCCGAGCGATGATAATCGAAGAGCCGAAGACGAGCGACGCGGCTCGAAATGGGCGCTAACGGTTGCGGCGGAACGTCGCCCTGACTATTTGCACGTCGCCGATCGTGACCGCGCACTCGGTCATACCCGTGCAGGCTCCGGACCAGCCAACGAAGGCATATCCCCACCGGGCCTTCGCCCGAAGCCGCACGATCGATCCCGCCGCGTAGGACTGGAGACAGTCTCTCCCGCAGCGGATGCCGGCAGGCTTGCTGGTGATGTTTCCACCGGCAAAGCGGGTATCGGTCTCGACGGAGGCAAACAGGGCGAACCGTTCGGGAGTCGTCGCCGAATCCGGATCCCGGCCCCAGTCCGGGTCGCTCGCGTTGGCGCCGGTCGTCAGCCGCAGGACGTCGGAATCCGCGGCCGCGCGTGTCGCCGCGGGCAGCGGAAGAGCGAGCGGAGCGGGCATCGTGTAGAGATCGAGCCCACCTTGCCCGTCGGCCCTCGAAAAGAGGATCAACGCGCCGTCCGGCGACCACGTCTGGAACATGTCGTTGACGGACTCGTCGTTTGTCAGGTTGGTGACGCCGCTTCCGTCGCGGTTCACCGCCCAGATCTGCCACGATGAGCAGCAGGGATCCACGCTCTGACTCATGAACGTGAGCTTGCTTCCATCCGGCGACCAGACGGGACCGCGGTCCTCCTCGAGGTGGTCGCCGCGCTCGGTCCCGGGCTCGCCCGCGGTCAACACCAGCTCGGAGGAGCCGCTCGGGTCGACGGCGACGATCTCCCACTGCGCGGCCGAGACCGGCAGTCCCGTCTCCGGGTCCTGGTAGGTCTCCGGCCTCACGCCGGCGAAAGCGATTCGGGCTCCGTCTGGGGACCACGAGGGGTCGATTTCGTCGTAGTCGGATAGGGTGATGTTGATCTCTCCCGTGCCGTCGGCGTTGACGACGAAGACGTCGAACTGCAGGCTCATCACCACGCCGGGAGCTTGGCGCGAGAAGGCGAGTTGCGTTCCGCCGGGAGACCAGGTCGGCCCGAAGAGCGGGCCGGACTGGAGGGTTACCGGGAACTGGCCGGTGCCGTCCGCCTCCATGATCCAGAGGCTCTGGGTGAAAGCCCCGATATCGACCACGTAGGCGATCCGCGTGCCATCCGGTGACCAGACTGGGTTCGTCTCGGAAACGAATGGAGTGTCGGTCAAATCGACCGGTTCGCTCCCGTCGGCCTCGACCCGCCAGATGTCGCAGACGACGGCGCCTGCGGTCGATTCGTATTCACACACCGTGTAAGCGATCTGCCCGTTCACTGAGCTGACCTGCGCCCCGGCCGACGCCGATAAACCCAACCAGAATGCGGCAGCGAGAATCATTCTCTGGTTCATGACGCGCGCCTCTCGAATCTCTCCGTGAATTCGATGGCAAGGAGCTCCTGCAAGTGTCGTGCCGTGGTGCCGCGCGCGCAAAGACAGTCCACACAGGTCTTTGACCGGGGCGGGCTCAGACCCGAAGGGACGCGACTGCGGAGTTTTTCGCGACGGTGAGCCGAATGCATCTATGGCCCCGGGGGTTCATCCCGGGCGATGATAGTCAACGAGATGAAGCGAAGCTTCGGGGCCATGGTTGTTCTCGCG
>DAISKN010000666.1:0-4105 GCA_036820975.1 Acidobacteriota bacterium
GAACCCCGATGCCTGGCTCGGCGCGCTCACCGGGTTCCTCGACCGTATCGACGCCAGAGACGGGGCGATTGGAGCGTTCCTCCTTCCCCTGGCCGACTCGGCGCTCGAGCGCGCGCGAATGCTGGACCGCCTCCCCCGGAACGAGCGCGGCCCGCTCCACGGCGTTCCCATCGCCGTCAAGGACATCATTTCTTTCGCGGGAAGCCCCACGACCGCGGGCTCGCGAGTCCTTCAAGGGTATGTCTCCCCTTACAGCGCGACGGCGATCGAAAGGCTCCTGGACGCGGGCGCCCTGATCCTCGGGAAGACCAACCTCGACGAGTTCGCCATGGGCTCGTCCACCGAGAACTCGGCATTTCAGACGACGAGGAATCCGTGGAGTCCCGACCGGGTTCCCGGAGGATCGAGCGGAGGCTCGGCCGCCGCCGTCGCCGCGCGGCTCGCGCCCGCGGCGCTCGGAACCGACACCGGGGGCTCCGTCCGCCAGCCCGCGGCGCTCTGCGGTGTCGTCGGATTGAAGCCGACCTACGGCCGCGTCTCCCGCTACGGTCTGGTGGCGTTCGCGTCGTCCTTCGATCAGATCGGTCCCATCTCGAGGTCGGCCGAGGACGCGGCGCTCCTCCTCGAGATCCTGGCCGGCGCCGACCCGAAGGATTCCACCTGCTCCAACCTCCCCGTGCCCCGCTATTCGGAGGCGATCGGGCGGGACGTCCTCTCTCTCCGCGTCGGTATACCGCGCGAAGTCGTCGGAGAGGGAGTCGACAAGAGCGTCCTCGAGGCGTTCGACCGCGCGGCGCGAAAGCTCGAGGAGCTCGGGGTCGCGCTCGAGGAAGTCTCGCTCCCGTCGGCGAAGCACGCGATCGCCTGCTACTACCTTCTCGTCACCGCGGAAGCGAGCTCCAACCTCGCCCGCTACGACGGAGTGCGCTACGGGCTCAGGACCCGAAGCTCCGGCCTGCACGAGATGATGAGCGCCACGAGGGGAGCGGGATTCGGCCGCGAGGTGAAGCGGCGCATCCTGCTCGGGACGTTCGTTCTCTCCGCGGGCTACTACGACGCCTACTACGAGAAGGCCCAGAAAGTGCGCAGCCTCGTGGGGCGCGACTTCGCCCGCGCCTTCGAGACAGTCGACGCGATTCTCCTGCCGACGACCCCCGAGCCGGCGTTCCCGATCGGAGCGAAGTCCGAGGACCCTCTCGCGATGTACCTGGCCGACGTGTTCACCATCACCGCGAACCTCACGGGTACGCCGGCGGTGAGCTTGCCCGCCGGCTTCGATTCCGGGGGGCTACCGGTAGGGGTTCAGCTCGTCGGGAAGCACTTCGACGAGGCGACGATCCTCAGGCTGGCGCACGCGTTCCAGTCGGTGACCGACTTCCACGAGAAGCGGCCGCCAGCGGCGGACTAAGCCGGCTTGCTGTGGGACCGGATCCAGACGTAGACCGGGACGCCGGCCATCAGGAAGATGAAACCCCAGTACACGATCTCCTGCCCGGCGCCGGCGATCGCCCAGAGCGAGTAGGCGAAGGCGAGGATCGAGATGACCAGCCCGCCTCCGAGGCGCTTTCCCGAGAATCGGGCCGGGTCCTTGATGTAGATCATGGCCTCGGACATCGTGCAGAAGGTATAGGGAACGAGGGTATTGAGGGTCGCGAGAAGAATGATGAACGTGAACTGGTCCACCAGGCTCTTGTTGTAGTTCATCATCAGGAGAATGCTGGCGAGAACGCTCGAGAACACCAGGGCGTTCGCGGGGGTGTTGAACTTCGAGACCCTTCCGAAGTACGCGGGGAAGAGCGAATCCCTGGCGGCGGCGAGAGGGATCTGGCCCTGGAGGAGGAGCCAGCCGTTGAGGGCGCCGAAGCACGAGACCACCGCGCCGAGGGCCACGAAAGTCCCGGCCCCGGAGCCCCACATCTTGACGGCGGCATCGGCGAAGGGCGCATTCGACGTTCCGAGCTGCGCCGCGGGAATGACGCCCATCACCGCGACCGTGCCGAGGATGTAGACCGTGGCCGCCAGAAGCGTTCCCAGGATGGTGGCGCGCGGAATGGTGCGCTCGGGGTCGTGCACGTGCTCCGCGGGAGTCGTCCCGGACTCGAGCCCGAGAAACGCCCATAGGGTCAACGCCACCGTCGATGTGATGGCTCCGAACGCCGACTGGTCCGTGGCGTTGAAGGGCACGAAGTTCGAGGTGTCGACGTAGAGCAGGCCCACGGTCGCGAGGAGAAGCAGGGGCAGGAGCTTGAGGACGGTGGTCACGAGCTGGACCACCCCCGCAGCGTGGACCCCCATGACATTGACCCAGGTCAGGGACCAGATCGTCACCAGCCCCACGCCCGCCGCGAGGATGGGGTTCAATTTGAGGCCCGTCCAGAAAAAAGAGAGATAGCTGACGAACGCGACGGCGATGGCCGCGTTCGTGGTCCAGATGGAGATCCAGTATCCCCAGGCGATGAGAAACCCGGGGAAGTCGCCGAACCCCTCGCGGGTGAAAGTGTAGGGGCCGCCGGATTTCTTCACCAGCCGGCTCAGGCGCGCGAAGACGAGCGCGATGAGCGTGGCGCCTGCAGCCGAGACCAGCCATCCCACGATGCTGATGCCGCCGAAGGGTCCGAGGGACGCCGGCAGAAGGAAGATACCGGACCCGATCATGTTTCCGACGACCAGGGCAGTCACCATGGCGAGGCCGAGCTTTTTCTGCGACATAGTCACCCGCTGAATGTGGCCGCTACCCTATCACTATCCCGTCTACTTCCCGAAATGATCCCAGCCAGACGCCGACAACGGGCGGACCACGCCGTCGCGGCCCACGATCTCGACGCTCTCCTCCCGGATCGTTTCGCCGATTCGGGTCACGTAGAGATCGAGCCCTTTCAGGAACCGGGAGAGCTTTTCCTCGCTTCCGCTCGTGAACAGGAGCTCGTAGTCCTCGCCCCCGCTGACGGCGGAGAGCAGGGGATCGCGCTTCCAGGCGCGCTCCCACCCAAGCAGACCCGGGGACAGCGGAAGCGACGTCTCCTCGATTCGGGCGCCGACCCCGCTGGCGCGGCAGAGGCGATGAAGGTCGAGGGCGAGGCCGTCAGAAACGTCGATGCAGGCGGTCGCGAGGCGGCGGCGGTTGAGCTCGCGCCCGAGGGCCACCCGGGGCTCGGGGTCGATGTGAGAGCGGATACAGGCTTCCGCGAGCGCGAGCGGCCCGCCCCGCAGGCTCTCGGGCACGATGAGCCCGCCCGCAGGCGCCAGAAACGGCGGGGCGGCGGCGCCATGTCAGCATCCGTTGCGGCCCCGGCTTCCGCCTGGCCACGGCGATGTTCATCCACCGCCGCTTCCAATTCCTGGAGCGCCGCGATGCGCGGACTGTTATTCTTGTCCGTCATGCCCGATCGGCCGTCCCCTCGTCCGCCGGTGTGATGCCTGGCCGTCCCGGCCAACCGATTCTCATGGCGCCACAGGGATTCCGCACGCAAGCCCGCAGCGCCGCCACCACCCCTCGCAATTGTGACATTTTCAGCTTGACCCCGCGAAAACGACGAAAGGAAGGCACATGACCGCAAAGCTCATCGTCGGTGCCAAGGCTCCGAACTTCAAGCTTCGCCGCGACGGCGGCGGCGAAGTATCGCTTTCGGACTATAAGGGGCGGAAGCTCATTCTCTACTTCTATCCCAAGGCCGATACCTCAGGTTGTACCGTGGAGGCCAAGGACTTCTCCAAGCTTGCCCCCGCCTTCGCCCGCGCCGGCGCCGCCATCTTCGGCGTGTCGGCCGATCCCGTGGCCAGGCAGGACAAATTCAAGGCCAAACATGATCTTACGATCGCCCTGGGTTCCGACGAGTCCCACGAAATGCTGAAAGCGTATGGGGTCTGGGCGAAGAAGTCGATGTATGGGCGCAGCTACATGGGCGTGCTGCGCAACACCTATCTGATCGGTCCCGATGGCAGGATCGCCCAAATCTGGGAGAAGGTGAAAATCCCCGGCCACGCGGACGAAGTGCTGGCGGCCGCCAAGGCGCTTTGAGCCGCGCCGCCGAGTGAGCGCCCCGTTGATTAGGGGCGCGGGCGAAGGGCATGGACACCTTCTGCCCTCTCGGTCCGTGGATCGAGA
>DAISKN010000667.1:0-4103 GCA_036820975.1 Acidobacteriota bacterium
GGGCGGTGTCGAAGCCCACGAGAGCGAAAAGGCTCGGGGAGGCACGACGATGACTCGAGAACGGTTTTTCGGATGGGTGAGCTCCGTAGCGCTTCAGGTTTTCGCTCTGGGAGCGCTCGGAGTCTCGCCGCTCTGGAGATACGACGATCTGCCGACACCCCACAACGCGATCCCGATGCGCAACTACGTAGCCGTGATCGAGACTCCGAAACCACCCGCCGTTGCCCGGCGCGCCCCCGCGAGCGAGGGCAACGCGCGCAATCCTGCACGTCCTGCGAGGAAATTCACCTTCTCGCCGGTAATCCTGGATGAAATCCCGAGCGATGCCGAGTTCTTCCCGGCGGTCACGGCGGTCACGGACGAGGGGTTTCTCCCCGGATTGCCTGACGGCGTCCCCGGCTCCACGGGAGACGCTCCAGCGCTCGAGAACGAAGATGCGCCGCGGTTGTCGGAGCCCGTTCGCGTTGGGGGGAAGATCACCGCGCCGAGAAAGCGTCACCACGTGAACCCCGTCTATCCACCGGTAGCCGTGGCCGCGAGGGTCCAGAGTACTGTGGTGCTCGAGGCCACTATCGACGAGAACGGAAACGTGGTGAACCTCACCGTCCTTCGGTCGGTGCCGCTCCTGGACGGAGCCGCGCTCGATGCGGTCGGTCAGTGGAAGTACGAACCGACTCTCCTGAACGGGAGCCCGGTTCCTGTTCTGATGTCCGTCAGCGTTCGGTTCGAGCTCGGGCGCTGACGCGGGGCAAGGCGAGGGCGCGCTCCTGCGCTCGCGCCAGGAGGTCGGCTCCTCCCTCCTGATAGAAGACGTCGAGGCGGATGCCGGCGATCCGCCAGCCGGCGTCTTTCCCCTTCAGCGCGATCCGGTAGTGTCCCGCGACCATCCAGACGGACTCCTCGAGGTAGTGGTAAGCGCGCACGTGGGTGCCGGCGACGCAGGCGTCCCCGCCCTGTTGCTCGATACGAAGCGGTCCAAGCAGGTGCTGAGTGGCGTCGAACCCGGGAACGATCCCCTGCCAGGACTCGACGAGCTCGTCTCTCGTCGGAGAGCTCGCCTCCCCTCCGAAGAGCGACCTGTAGTCGACCTCGACCCGATCGTCGAGCGCGGCTTTCACGCCGTCCCAGTCGAGGGCGTCGACGGCGTGGAACAAATCGAGGATTGTCGATTCCACTGATCTATAGTAACCAGGAAATGGAGGCGGTGCGATGAAGAATCGAGCGTTCTTTCTAGCGCTTTCCGTCGCGGGAATCCTGTCATCGGCTCGCGAGACTCAGGCCCAGGTCACCGGGTCCATCTACGGCGTCGTCAGGGACGCGAGCGGAGGGGTTCTTCCTGGAGCTACGGTGACGGCCACGAGCCCGGCGCTGCAGCGGGAGAGCGTTTCGGCGGTCACCAACGACGCGGGCGCCTACCGATTGTCGCTCCTGCCCGCCGGACTCTATGCCGTTCGCGTGGATCTCGCGGGGTTCAGCCCGGTGAGCCGCACGGAAATTCCCGTGGCGGTGAACCAGGAAGTCGCGCTGGACCTGACTCTCGACGTCGCCGCCGTCGCCGAGACGGTGGAGGTCTCGGCGGCGAGTCCGCTCGTCGAGCCCACGCGAGCCGACCTGACCTCCCGCGTTTCGACCGACACCATCGACGCGCTGCCTCTCAACGGACGGAACTTCGAGGATCTCATCGCCCTCGTGCCCGGCGCGAAATCCCTCCCCTCGAGCCAGCAGGGAGAGGAGGTCTCGATCTTCGGCGAGCGAGGCTCGGCGATCTCCTACGTCGTGGACGGCGCCGACAACAACGACCCCTTGAACGGCGGCGCGTTCCAGAGGTTCACCCAGGACTCGATCCAGGAGTTCGAGGTCATCACCACCGGCTACGAGGCGGAGTTCGGCCGCGCCCAGGGCGGCGTCATCAATATCATCACCCGCTCGGGCACGAACGAGTTCTCGGGAAGCGCCTTCGGATTCTTCCGCGACGATTCGATGGACTCCTCGAACGTGGAGGGGCAGGAGCCGCCGACCCTCGAGCGCCAGCAGTGGGGCGGGACGCTCGGCGGCCCGATCGTTTCGGACAAGGCGTTCTTCTTCGGCTCGTTCGAGGTCCTGGACGAGACCCGGGGGGTGAACATCGACCGCGCCCGGATCCCGGGATTCGTGCAGGAGGGGCTGGCGACGCCCTCCGGCGTCGAGGACTTCGCCCTGGGGCCCGAGACCGACGGCCTCACCGGGCTCGTCAAGCTCGATTGGAACCTGAACCAGGAGAACCGGCTGACGTTCTCCGTGAACCGCTCGAGCGACGACGTCGGCGGCGAGATCAGCTCCCCCATCGCGGGCACCGTTGCACTTCCGAGCGCCGAGCGCACCGAGCTCCGGGAATCGACGAGCTTCTCCGCCAGGGAGACCTGGACGATCTCGAACGACAGCTTCCTCGAGACCAACTTCAAGCTCATCGACGGCCGCAGCGGGAACAACCTCGCGCGCGACGAGCGCCTCGAGCCGATCCTGGTCCTGCTGCGGAGCGGGTTTCTCCAGACGGCCGCGCCTTTCGGAGGCAAGTTCGAGCGGAGCCTCGATCGGGCGCAGCTCGGGCAGGCTTTCACGCTCTTCCGGGACCAGATGCGGGGAGATCACCAGTTCAAGCTCGGATGGGACTGGACCCGCTCCGATCTCACGGGCTTCAACGAGGTCACGAACGACGTCGAGTACTCCGCGGCATTTCTCGCTCCGAATGCCGCCGACATCCAGGGAGAGCTCTTCGAGCGCTTCGGCTTCGAGCAATCCGCCGCCCGGTTCTTCACGCTTTCCGCGAATCCCGACGGAAGCCTGGACCTCGACATGACCGACAACGGGATCGGCCTCTACGGACAGGACGAGTGGCGGCCGCGCTCGGACCTGACGCTGAACCTCGGGCTCCGGTACGACTGGTCGAGCCTCTTCGGCGACGACAAGAACAACCTCGCGCCGAGGCTCGGCTTCGCCTGGGACCTGGGCGCGGAGCACCAGACGATCCTCAAGGCGAACTTCGGGATCTTCTTCGATCGCAACCTCCTGAGCGCCGCGGCGACCGTGCCCGAGCTCGGCGGCATCTTCACCCGGTCCGCGTTCGACGTCGCCCTCCCCCGCCTCGGAGTGGACTACAGCGACTCGCTCATCGATCTGGTGATTACCTCGGGATTTCCCGCGGGAGGCGGCGCGCGCACGCCCGCGGAGAACCCCGCCTATCGCCAGTTCGCGGAGGACCTTCGCTCGAATCCGCTCGCGCTCTACGAGCTTCTCGGAATCCCCGTCTCCGACCCTGCCGTTCCTCCCGTGGTCACCGCCGACAACATCCAGACTCTCAGCGGGCTCTCCGCCGCGCAGGCGGTCAATCTGTTGGAAACCACCTATCCCGGAACCGACTGGGAGTTCTTCGACGTTCCCGGAGGCTCGATCGTGGGCGACGGCGTTCTTTCGTTCTTCCCCCGCGGGCCGCTCGCGACGAGCCGCGACCTGTCGGTCTACTCCGAAGCGAAGACCCCTTGGACCCGCGCCTTCACCATCGGGATCGATCGACAGCTCACGACCGACATGAGCCTTTCCGTGAGCTACGTGCACCGGAGGAGCCGGGACCTCCTGACGCGGCGCATCACGAACCTCTACGACGTGGCGCCGGGCGACCCCAATTTCGGCCAGACCACCGACGGCGGACCCCGCCTCAGCCAGGTGACCTACGACGGGCGGATCGACTACGACGGTGTCGTCATCGCGCTGCGGAAGCGATTCAGCCAGCGGTACACGTTCGGCGTCTCTTATACCGGATCGAGAGCATACGACAACCTCCTCACGGGCGCGGCGGGGTCCGGCTTCAGCGACAACAACGACCCCGAGGCCGACTGGGGACCGTCGAACCTCTCCGCGCCGAACATCTTCGTCGGAAACGGCGCCGTCACCGTTCCCCTCGACATCAACGTCAGCGGCATCGTGAGCTGGCAGAGCGGCGCCGCCTTCAACCCGCGCGGCATCACCGACCAGGACGGCGACGGGCTCGTCGACCAGAGGGACGTGAGCGTTCCCCGGAACGATTTCCGGACCGACCCGTTCTTCAACATCGATCTGCGGGTCGAGAA
>DAISKN010000668.1:0-4098 GCA_036820975.1 Acidobacteriota bacterium
ATCGCCTTCATCACCGATGCGAACGACTACGGCAAGGGCAGGCCGCACCCGGCCGCGTACGGGGGCTTCCCCCGGGTTCTCGGCCGATACGTCCGGAAGGAGGGCGTGCTGACTCTGCCAGAGGCCGTCCGCCGCATGACCTCCCTCCCGGCCTCGATCCTCGGTCTCGAGAATCGAGGCGTCCTTCGAGTGGGCGCGTTCGCCGATATCGTGATTTTCGATCCCGAGCTCATTGAAGACCGGGCCACGCTCGAGGAGCCTCGCCTGCGCGCGCAGGGGATCGAAATGGTTCTGGTAAACGGGAGGGCCGTTTACCGCGCGGGCGCCCTTACCGGCACTCTCCCGGGCGCGGCTCTTCGGCGTTGATTTCCTTGTTTCGGCGACGGCGGCGTGCCTACAGTGAGTCCTATGACGAACAGAATCCCCTTCATCGCCTTTTTCATCTGCGTCGTCCCCGCTTTCGCCCTGGCGCAATCGAGCAATGACCGGAAGCTCGAGGTCGGCGGGCAGCTCGCGGTGACCGATCTCGACGAGCTCGAGACCACCGACGTCGGATTCGGCGGCCGTTTCGGCTTCCGCGCGACCGACCTTCTGAGCTTCGAGGCGGAGTTGAATTTCTTTCCTTCCAACATACCCGACGAAGTGCCGGTGACGAGCTCGAGGCTCGAAGGCCTCTTCGGGGTCAAGATCGGACCGCGATTCGACCGCTTCTCCGTATTCGGGAAAGTGCGGCCGGGATTCGTCCAGTTCGGCGAGGCGCCGGCGCCGTTCCCCTGCATCGCCATCTACCCTCCGCCTTTGAGCTGTATCGTGGGCGGAAAGACGGTCTTCGCCCTCGATCTCGGGGGCGGGGTGGAGCTCTATCCGACGGAGCGCAGCTTCGTGCGCTTCGACGTCTCCGACCTGATGCTCGACTATCCGGGTCCCGCCTTGCGCCGGAACCGGGGCGAGTTCGCCGGCGACGGGGGATTCTGGGGCCACAACCTCAGGTTCGCGGCCGGCGCGGGCTTCCGCTTCTGACCGCCGCGCTTGAATTCGGACTCCGGGGTGGTTAACGTTTTCCCATGGCTTTCCTCGACAACCTGATCTCGGATCTGATCCGGAACTCGACGGGTTTCAACGCCAAACCGTTCATTCGGGCGGTGGGCGGGAAGAACATCCTGCTCCTGGGAGGAGCCGCCATCGCGGGGGCAATCGCCGCGGAAAAAATGCGGCAGCAGCCGGCTCCCGGAGCACCCCCTCTGCCTCCACTCCCGCCTCTCCCGTCGGCCGAAGCCGTGCCGCCTCTGCCCCCGCTTCCGACGGCGGCTCCAGCCGAACCGCAGCTTCCGCCGGGGCTGGTCTTCGCCATCGTCCGCACGATGGTCTCCGCTGCGCTTTCGGATGGCGAAATGCACGCCGAGGAGAAGAAGCTCATCGAGGGCCGACTCGGCGAATCGGGGATGTCCATCGACCAGACGAAGCAGATCCACAAGGACCTCGTGTTTCCGCCGACGCCGGAGGAGGTCGGGACGATGGTCTCGACGACCGAGGACCGGGAGCTCCTGTACCGCTTCGGCGCACTCGTCGTGAGGTCGCAGGGCGGCCAATCGGCGCCGGAGACAGCGTGGCTCGATAAGCTCGGAGGCGCGCTCGGTCTCGCCCCCGCTCGGCGAGCCGCCCTGGAGAGCGAGATCTTCGGCGCTACTTGATCGAGAGGGCGCCGCGGTTCATTGGGGGATCAACGTTCCCAAGGGTTGTGAACCGAGCATTCGGTAGCTTCGAAATGCCGAACGTTCTCGGTCACCACGGTCAATCCTCCCTCGAGCGCGGTAGCAGCAAGAAGTCCATCGAGGACGGGGACCTTCTTTCCCCTTCGCTCGGCGTTTCCGGAGAGCTCTCCCCAACGCGACGCAACCGCCCTGTCGATGTCCAGAACGCGGCCGGCGAAGCGTGCGGTCAGATCCTCATCGACCCAAGACTGCAACTTCTTGCGGCGGCGGCTCTCCTTCAATTTGCTGACGCCTTTTTGGAGCTCTCCGAACGAGACGACGCTCAGGTGGAGCGAAAGCTCCTCGGTTGCTTCCAGCCAGGCGATGACGCCGCGATTGGGTTTCGGCTTGACCAACTCCGAAAGAACGCAGGTGTCGAGAAGATACCTCAAAGCTCGACCTTTCTCCCGAAGTCCTCGTCACGCTCCAGGTCGAGATCGACTCCCGCCAGGGGCGAGTCGCGAAAGAAGCCCACCAGGCTTCCTTTGGGCCCTGTAAGCCGCTTGAAATCCTCCATCGATAGAACGACAGCGGATTCCCGACCTCGCCGGGTGATGGTCTGCGGTCCCTCCGCGATAGAGCGATCCACCACCTCGCTGAGCTTGTTCTTCGCATCTTGCAGCGCCCAGACTCGCTTCACGACGCCTCCATCTAGACAGTCTAGACATATACTATCCGGTCTGGGAGCCGCCGGTCAACGAGTCCGTTTCCGGACTACTTGATCAGGAGAATCCGCCGGTTTATCGGATAGAACCATTCGACGCCGCGCTCGGTCACGATGGCGTCGTCCTCGAGCGGAATCCGCACCTTCTTCCCGCCGAACTCCGGCGCCTTGGTGTAGGCGAAGAGCTCGATCGAGAACATGTTGCTCGGGCGGATCTGATACTGAAGTCGTTCCGGGTTGAACCAGGCGATCGAGGGGCCGATGCCGTGGCCCAGGTCGCCGACGGAGTGGCAGCCGATGATGACGTCGGTGGTATCCGCGTCCGTGGGGCGGTTGAACTCGATGAGGCTGAACCCCGCCTTCGCGATCTCCTCGTTCAGACGCTCCAACATTACCGCCGCGGTCGGTCCGGCCTGGATCTTCTGCCGCAGGAGCTCCCTCACCTTGACCGCCTGGTCGAAGGCGTGCTGCAGACCCGCGGGGGCCTTCGTCTCCCCTTCCTTCAAGACGTACGCTGTGCGCTTGACGTCGGTATAAAAGCCCAGGTAGCCGACACCCCAATCGATGATGAGGAAATCGCCCCGCTTTATGATGCGCTCGTTCGATGTGTCTTCGATCCCCTCGGGGCCGGTGACGTAGACCGAGGGCATCCCGAAAGAGGAATCGAGACCGCGGTCGAGGAGCTGGTCCCACATCCACCAGGAGACGTCCTCGAGAGTCGTCATCCCCGGAGCGATCACTTCGTTCGACAGGGCGCGCTCGGCGATCTCGCGCGACATCTCTCCCGCTTCCCCGAAGGCGACGATCTCGCTCGCCACCCGCCGCGATCGAAAGTCCGAAGCCAATTTCTCCGAGGAGACGAACCGCGACGCGTACTTCTCTCCCAGGGTCTTCGTCAAATAGAGGTAGCTCGAATGGGAGAGCCCATCGGCGGCGCCGATCCCTTCCGACATGTTCAGCGCGATCCGCTCGGGGTCGCGCTCGGAGACGAACGCCTGGAGATCCACGCCGTCCTCGACGATGTCGTAGGCGCCGCAGGCCTCGAGCCTCCGGTCCGACAAGCCAATCGCCGCCCTCTCGATTCCCGCGGCGCCGCGGTTGGTGAAGATGAAGTACCCGATGCTTCCCACGTAGCCCTCGCCGAAGTCCCGGAACAGGGGATCGTAGAGGCCTTCCTTGGACATGGTGATCCACATGTCGATCCCGTTCTCGCGCATCGCCTCGGGGAGGATGCGGTCGAATTTCTCGTGCCGGATCTGACAGAGGCGCTCCCAGCGTCTTCGCGACTCCTGGGCCGCGGCGTCGAAGACGGACAGGAGAAGAACGGCGAACAGCGCGAATTTTCTCACTTTACACTCCTCTTCGATTCCCGGCCGGCATGCTACTTCAGCCCGCAGTTGCTTGGAAAGCCGTCCGTTGACGCAATCGGCGGTCATGACGAAGCCCGACGCGGAGGAGTTCCATCTCAAGGGGGGGCGTCCCCAGCTCAACCAGCGGCGCGCCCAGATTCTCGAAAAGGCGGCTCAACTCTTTCGCGTCAAGGGCTACGACTCGACGTCGATGAGCGATATCGCCGACGAGTGGGAATCACCAAGGCGGGACTCTATTACGCGTCGAGAGCAAGGAGCACCTGCTCTATCTCATCACCGACTACGGCCTGGATCTCCTCGAGGAGACCGTGGT
>DAISKN010000669.1:0-4084 GCA_036820975.1 Acidobacteriota bacterium
GGCTTCGCGAGCGCATCCATCCTTTCTTCCTGCGGCGCCTGAAGCGCGAGGTAGCCCCCGAGCTTCCGCCGCGCACGGACTCGACGCTCACGGCGGAGCTCAGCCCGAGCGAACGCACCCTTTACGACGCTCTGAGGCTCGCGGCACGAAAAGACGTTGTAGAGAAGCTCGAAAAAGGCGGCTCGGTTCTCGCCGCCCTCGAAGCTCTCCTGCGCCTGCGGCAGGCGGCCTGCCACCCGGCGCTCGTACCCGGGCAGCAGGCGTCGAGCTCCTCGAAGACGGAGCTTCTGCTCGAAGCACTCGAGACCGCGGCCGCCGACGAGCACAAATCCCTCGTGTTCTCTCAGTGGACCTCGATGCTCGACCTCCTCGAGCCGAAGCTCGCCGAGCGCGGCTATCGCTTCGTGCGCCTCGACGGCTCCACCGTCGATCGCGCGGGCGTCGTCGAGAGGTTCCAGAAAGACCCCGAGATCTCCGTCTTTCTCGTCTCCCTCAAGGCGGGCGGTGTCGGTCTGAACCTCACCGCCGCGGACCACGTGTTCCTCTTCGACCCCTGGTGGAATCCCGCGGTGGAGGAGCAGGCCTTCGACCGCGCCCACCGCATCGGCCAGGAAAGACCGGTCTTCGTCTACCGCCTGGTGGCTGCGGACACGGTGGAGGAGCGGATCCTCGACCTCCAGCGGGAGAAGCGCTCTCTCGCCGATCTCGCGGCCAGCGGCGGTTCGGCGACACTGAGCCGGGAGGATCTCCTGCGGCTTCTCGAATGACGCTGAAAGGACTACGAATCTGAGAAAGAAGCTCTTCGGGAGCGGGCAGCTCCGGCGGCAGGCCTTCGAGCTCGTCGACGAAAACAGGTGACATCGTTGGAGGGGCAACCGGCCCCCTGGGCTGCCGGTCGCGGCAGGTCCAGGATCAGTTCACCAGGGAGAAAGAGGACAGGCTGGCTTTTCCGGTGCTAGAGTGGGGATAGATGACTTCGCCGGCTTTTCTCCCGCCCGATCCCGTCATCGAGGCTTACAAGAAAGACGTGGACCGATCCCTTCTCCGGGAGAACTTGAAGTTGAGCGTCGAAGAGCGCCTGCGCAAGCTTTCGAACATGCTGCACTTCCTCGAGGAATGGCGCGGTGCCGCCTCCAAGAGTCCTCATCGACTTTGAGTCCGCGCTGAGGCTCCTGGTGGAGCACGGCGTCGACTTCATCGTGGTGGGCGGTCTCGCCGCTTCGGCCCACGGCGCGGCGCGAGTGACCTACGACCTGGACGTGGTCTATTCCCGCAGCGCCGACAATCTGGTCCGGCTCGCCGAGGCCCTCGAAGCCGTCGACCCGTACTTACGAGGTGCGCCCCCGGGTTTGCCGTTCCGGTGGGACGCGAAAACGCTCCGCCACGGGCTGAATTTCACCCTCACCACTTCCGTCGGCGACATCGACCTCCTTGGAGAAATCACCGGCGGCGGCCGGTTCGAGGACCTCCTTCCCGAAAGCCTCCGCGTTCAGGCCTACGGCATCGAGTGCTGGTGCCTCGGCCTCGAGAAGCTCATCCAGGTCAAACGGGCCGCCGGACGGCCGAAGGACCTGGAAGCGATCGCGGAGCTCGAAGCGCTCCTCGAGGAGCGTCGAGGAAAGAGCTGACGTCCAAAGCGGGTCGGCCCTTCCACGAGCGGACTACCCTTCGGCGGCGCGTAGAGACCCGAACGCCTGCCTGGCGATGAAGCGAACGACTCCGAACCCTCCCCGCGAGGGGTTTCTTGGACCCGGCGCTGGGCTGAAAGTTTCCTCGTTGACATCTGACCTCGACCTCTCCTAGAATCCGCCGCGATCGCACCTCGCGGGCGGTCCCCAACCTGCCTCGCGGCTAACCTCTCGATTTTCATTCTTCATTCTCAAGAGGAGGGGGTCGTGACGCCGTCGCCATCATTTTCTAACTTCAGACGCTGAACGTGTCCCGCTACGCGGTCCTCGCTCTCCTGGTGTGCTCGTCCGTCGCGAGCGCTCCGCCTTCAGCCACTCCAGCCTCTCCAGAAAGAACCGATCGGATCGTCCGCAAGATCGGCTCGATGAAGCTTCTCTACGCCGGGCTCGTGGCCGAGATCGACCCTCCGAACCCGGTCGTTCCCAAGAACACCCCGGCCGGAGTGCGCGTCGTCATTCGAGCTGGAGGAGACGAGCTTTCCGAAAGCGAGGCGATTCGTTTCTTCGGAGGTCCCTTCCTTATCGAAGGCGAGATCTCCGGACCCGCCCTCCGGGGCGCCCGGACCCTCCAGAGCGAACCCTCGAGCTTCGTCCTGCCGCTTCCGGCGTTCGAGATCGGAGGAGATCACAGCCTCTCGAACGTGCGCATTCTGGCCGGAGGGAAATCCGTTCTGGACGTTTCTCCCGTCGTCGTGGACGTGATCGAGCAGGTGCTCGTCACATCGGTTACGACGAGGCCTCTCACTCTCGACGAGCTCATCGAGAGGGGTGTGGTCTTCGACGGCGACGACGTCGTCGGCTTCGAGTTCACTCTCGCGATGACCCTCGAGTCGAAACCGGTCAACATCAGTTTTCCCGTCGCCTTCGACCGGGAGGGCGTTGCCGTTCCGCAGCCTCTCTCGCCGCCGCTGGATCCCACCCGCACTGGCGTGGATATCGATCTCCCGCCGCTTCCCACGTTCGTGCCCCTTATGCTCGAGACCACGGAGGGGGGCGAGCCCCCCAGGATCGAGCTTCCCGATGGAACCGTGGAGCCCGTGCGGATTCCGAGCGTCCTCGTGATTCCGGGAGATGTCGGCTTTCTCAAGCAGTTCTTCTCCGCGCAGCTCTTCGTCGCGAACGGAGCGCCCGGAGGCTCGGGTCTCGTCGTGAGGGACATCTATGCCACGATCGTTCTTCCGAACGACGACTCCCTTTCTCTTCCCGAGCTTACGACCGGCATCCAGGCGGCGACCCTCCCGATTCTCGGAGACGGCGGGAGCGAATCTTTGGACTCCGGCCAGCAGGGCCAGGCGGAGTTCCTGATCCGGGGCGAGAAGGAGGGATTCCATACGCTCGCGTTCGACATCGACGCCGTACTCGACGGGCTCGTCGGGGGCGAAGTCGCCCTCAAAGGCCGGGCCTCGGGAGGCGTTCTCGTTCGAAAGCCTTTCTTCGATCTGACGTTCGCTCTTCCCTCGGTCGTTCGCGCCGACGAAGAGTTCGAGCTTTTCGTCACCGTCCACAACATCGGCCAGGGCATCGCGAACCGCGTCGACGTTTCCTTCGACCATCGGGCCTTGAGCGGCCTCGAGCTCCGAGCGGGTGCTCCCGCGACCCAGCGCATCGACACCCTTCAACCGGGCGAGCTCGCGACTCTCGCGTACGACTTCAAATCCCTTCGAACGGGACAGGTCGTCGCGAGCTACCTGCGGTTCGACGGAGAGTCGGCGGTCGATGGGAGCGTCCACTTCACCCTCGGGGTCGCGGACGGAGTTCCGCTCTCCCCGGATACCCTCGTGCTCCCGGCCTCGGTCGACGCCCTCGACTCTTCGATCGTCCGCGCGGGGATGCGGGTCCTGGGCCAGGCCTGGAGCATCGCCAAAGCCCCCGCGGGGACCCTAGCCCCCGGAATCCGCCGAATTTCGAGCAAGGTCGTCATCGAGAAAGCCTTGCTTCTCGCCGAGGCCGGACTCCGGGTGCAGCTCGGCGAGGACCACGATTCCGCGGTTCGCGGCCTGCTCTTCGATTTCTACGGCGGCTCGCCTCAGGACCCCGGCTTCGCCGCTCTTCTCCATACCATGGCCGCAGGAAGGGCGTTCGGCGAGACGCTCGCGCTCGCGCTCGAGGGCGCGATGGCGGACTCGGGGGGCGCGACCGGGTACGAGCGGGAGACGGCCCTCGTCGCCGCCTCCGGTCCCGACTTCTTGACGTTCGCCGTCGACTCGGACCAGGTCGAGCTCGTGCATCCCGAAGGCGCTCTCGTTCTCTCGAACGACGAAGGACTCTTCGGCGTCATCACCCAGCCGATTTCCTCTCCTTACACCCTGGCGTTTTCGTCTGAAGGCGCCGTTTCGACGAGTCTCTCGGTGACCCCTCCGCGCGGCGACAGAACGATCGTTCGGGGTAGCAGGACG
>DAISKN010000670.1:0-4076 GCA_036820975.1 Acidobacteriota bacterium
GAAGGTCGAGTCGATGCCGACGGAGCCGATGTCGCCCTACGCGGTGTCGAAGCTCTCCGCCGAGCAGTACGCCCTGGTGTTCCATCGCCTTTACGGTCTCGAGACCGTTTGTCTGAGGTATTTCAACGTCTTCGGTCCCCGCCAGGACCCGAACTCTCCCTACTCGGGAGTCGTGAGCCGGTTCATCGACGCCATCACCTCCGGAGCTCCACCGACGATCCACGGCGACGGCGAGCAGACGCGCGACTTCACGTACGTCGAGAACGTCGCCCGGGCGAACTTCGCCGCGACCGAGAAGCCCGGAGCCGCCGGTTCGGTCTACAACATCGGCTGCGGCACCCGCGCCTCGGTGAACGAGCTCTGGCGGATCATGGCGGAGCTCTCGGGATCGAAGCTCGAGCCCACCTACCTTCCGGTCCGTTCGGGGGACGTGCCCCACTCGCTCGCCGACATCGCGCGAGCCCGGAAGGATTTGGGCTTCGAGCCTTCCATCGATTTGCGGGAAGGGCTTCGCCGGACCCTCTCGTACTACGGAATCCTTCGCTCCCGATGAAGCGCACTCTCGCGAAGGCCGTGAAGCCCGCCGGCTCCTGGCTTCTCCTGTCCCTCGGCGCCTGGGGAGGCGCTCTGTGGCTCTTCGGGTTCGCTCGACTCGGCCCTCTTCCCGAGGTCGCCTCCAGCGTCGAGGCGGCGGCGCCCGACCTCACCGACACGCGCGCGGCCGAGAACGCTCTCTCGCTTCCCGACCGCTTCGGGAAAGGGGACACGCTCTCGAGCGTCCTCTCCAGAAACGGCTTCGAGAGTCTCGAAATCCACGAGATCGGCCGCGCCCTGTCCGCGGTGATGGACGTGCGCCACCTCCGCGAAGGCGACGACGTCGAGATTCACTTCGAGGGCGGCGTCGTCGCCTCGGTCCTCGTTCACCACGGAGAATTCGAGCGGGTCCTTCTCGTGCGCTCGGATCTGGGATGGCAGTCGGAGCGGACCGCGGTCGATCTCGAGCGCCGCACGGTCTCGGTCTCGGGGGCCCTCGAGGACAATCTGTTCCTCAGCATGGCGGAGCTGGGGGAGCAGGCCCCCCTCACCGTCGCCTTCGCGAACGTCTTCTCCTGGGACTTCGATTTCCATACCCAGAGTCGTCAGGGCGACCGGTTCAGCTTCGTGGTCGAGAAGCTCTACCGGGAGGGCGAGTTCGTGGGCTACGGCGACCTCCATGCCGCGCGGTACGTTTCCAGTCTGGGAGGAGAGCGGGTGTTCAGCGCGTTCCTCTACGACGATCCGGCGGGACGGCGCGACTATTACGACAGCGACGGAAAATCCCTGAAGAAGGCGTTCCTGCGGGCCCCGGTGGAGTTCGACCGCATCAGCTCGGGGTTCTCGTACAACCGGCTCCACCCGATTCATCGGCGCCGGATGCCGCACCTCGGCGTCGACTACGCGGCGAGGAAGGGCACTCCGGTCTACTCGGTGGCCGCGGGCGTGGTCGTGGATCGCGGCTGGCGCGGCGGCGGCGGGAACACCGTCACGGTGCAGCATCCGATGGGCTACACCTCGAAGTATCTGCACCTCTCCAAGTTCGCGAAAGGGCTCGCGGTCGGGACCCGGGTCGCGCAGAAAGAGGTCATCGGCTACGTCGGCGATACCGGAACCGCGACCGCCGCGCATCTGGACTTTCGCCTGTATCGCCACGGAAAGCCGGTGAATCCCCTGACGCAGATCTTTCCTCCTGGCCCGCCGGTGCCAGAGGAGTTTCGAGCCGACTTCGACGCCAGGAAGGCCGCGCTCGAAGCGGGCCTCGCGCCCCTCGAGAGAAGGCCCCCGCTGACCACGGACGACTGAGAGCGGCGCTAGCTCACCTCAGCGGTCCCTCGATGCGTATCTCTCGAGGTCCGCTTCCCACGCCGTCTGGAGCTCCTGGTAGTCGAGCCCGATGACTTTCTTCAGAGCGTCGTTCATCGTGTGGCGCTCGCCGAGGAGCTGGAGGATGCGAAGAATTCCCGAGCGGCCCTTGCGCGCCTCGAGATACTCCGTCGCCGCGAGAGCCTCGGAATAGGCGAGAAGGGCCTTTTCCTTCGAATAGTTCAGGAGCGGTCCCTCGAGACTCCAGAGGGGCAGAATTCCTCCGTCGGCCTGGGCCGCTCTCAGGCGGGGAAAAGGGTCGATGCGTTCGCTTCCTTCGTGCAGCTGCGCCACTCCCTCGTGAAGCCACGAAGGGCAGTTCCCGGAGGTCATGGCGTTGACGAAACTGTGGGTGAGCTCGTGCCGGAGAACGCGGCCAAGCTTCGGCGTCATCTCCGTCAGACCTTCCACCGGGATCTTGATCTCGCCGTCGTTCAGCCCCGAGGCCCAGGTGGGGGCGAGGGTCACGTCGAGGAACTCCTGGTTGGTATAGAGAGTGACCTTCACCGGCGAGCGCGGATTGAAACGAAGCGCGCGGGTGAGCTCGTAGTACTCCTCCTCGAGCGCGACGGCCACGATCCGCCCGATGACCTCGTTCACCTGCCCGTCGTATCGGATGACGAAGTGGGGATGCGAGACCTCGTCGAAATCGATGTCCTCGTTGTTCTCCCGGAGGGCCTTCTTGAGCTTGTACAGGATGCCCGGGTCGGGCTGGATCGCGAGCGCCGCCTGCCACTCGCGTATGGCGAGGGGCAGACGGCCCATCTTGTAGTACACGTCGCCGAGGCCGTCCCGCGCGCGAAGGTCTTCGGGCGCGATCCTCTTCGCCTGCTCGAACTGGCTTTGCGCCGCGGAGAGATCGCCCCGCTCGAAGTAGAGACGCCCGAGCTCGACGCGGGCATCGAGCGCCGCAGGCTCGCTCTCGAGAGCCCTCCGGTACTGTTGGACCGCCTGGGAGACGTCTCCCTCGCGGGCCGATGCCCGGGCGGCTTCGACCGATTGCACGAGCACCGCGTTCTCGAACCCCGAGGGAGCTTCCGCGGCGAGGCTCTGCTCCTCCTCCGGCGTCTCGCCCTCGACCCTTTCCAGCAGCTTGCGGGGAAACCCGAACGTGCTCCCGTTTCTCTCGTAGAAAATCTGATCGCCTTCTTCCCAGTAGCGGTCGACCGCGATCCGGCGTCCGTTCTCGAGGACGAGGACGTACTCCGCGAAGGCAAGTCCGGCGATGGCGACGAAAGCGATCGTCAGGAGCGTCCGTCTTGTCTTCATGCGGGCGCCCGCGGCTATCGCAGAAAACGCGAGACGGCTACGGCGGCGACGTCTCCCGCGCGGACGGTCGTCGGAAGGGAGGGAATGCCGCGCTCGGCGGCTTCGCGCGAATCGTAGAGGCCCCAGATGACGCGATAACAGCTTCTCCCTTCGACCGATGTGGGAAGGACGTAGATGTCGCTCGCGCCCGAGGCCGAAGCGACGAGTCTTCCGGCGTTCTCCTCGTTGCAGTAGAGGCCGAGCGCGAGCGTGAACTTGTCGGCGCTTCCGCTCGAGATCTCCCGCTGGAACGCCCGTGCCGCGGCGGCCAGATCTCCGCTCTGGAGAAGCGCGCGGCCGTCGCCCCCACCGGGCGCCGGCGAAGTCCGCGGGGGCCGGGGGGCGCCCGAAGCGGAAGGAGCGGGCGTCGTCGTCGTCGGAGTCGCGGCCGGAGGGCTCGCCGCGCCGGCGCGAGGCGCGACCGAAGAGGTTACCGGAGGCGTCGCCACCGCCGAAGCGCTCGCCCTGGGGTCGAGAGCCGCCGTGGTGGTCGCCGCGGGGGCGGCGTCTGTCGGTGAAGTCGCCGAGCTCGGGGGCGCCGTGGTCGCCGCGGAAGCGCTGTCCGAGGGCGGCGTCGTCGGTGGAATGGAGGTCGTCGCGGGTGTCGAAGCGACACCGCCGGTATCGGCGCTTCCACCCACGAGCGGCCAGACGAAGTAATAGACCGAGAACGCGGCCGCGGCCGCGAGCGCGGCCACCGCGAGCCATTTCAGGATGCCGGGAACGCCTCGACCGCCGGAGCCGCCGCCGCCGCGCCGGTTCTTGGGGCGGGGAGGATTTCTTTCGTGCGCATCGCTCGCCGGCTCCGGCTCGTCGATGAGGAGCTCGCCGCCCAGGATGCAAAAATCAATTCCATGCGCGCCCAGATC
>DAISKN010000671.1:0-4075 GCA_036820975.1 Acidobacteriota bacterium
GCCCCCGAAAGCTGGGAGCCGCTCTCGGCGCGAAAGGGGCGCAAGCCGAAAGCGGCCGCGGCGAGTACGCGCTCGGACAAGCCGCAGGCGAGCGCGAAAGACGTCGACTACTGGCTCGGAGTCTTCGGCGAAGAGGGATCGAAGAAGAAGTGAGGGCTCACTTGTGCTTGACTCCGAGAATGCTAAAGCCGATGAGCGCGGGCTTGAGGACGTAGATCAGTCGATTGTTCGACTGAGTGTCTCCCGGCCAGAAGAAGAAGCCGGGGTTCACCAGGAGCTCGAGGGAGTTCTCGGTGACCCCCTCGAGCATCTCGTTGTCCTCGAACCGGAGCCGCACGCGGATTCCGGGGCGCGGCGGATCGTCGACGAGTGTCTTCTCCTCGAGATAGTCGCGGTTTCCCGTGAAGTCGCGCACGAAGAAGAGCCCCTTCAGCTTGTGGATGTCGATTTGAACCGGCTCGCCGCTGGCGTCGGTCATCTTCAGGATCCCCCGGGTGAGGAGCTTGCCCTTCTCCAGATAGCCGGGGATGAGCTGTCCGCTCCGGGCTCGGGCGATGACCGCCGGCCGGCCGTTGAGAAGCTCCTTGAGCGAGTCCATCGAGGAATACCGGGTCAAGTTAATCTCAAGCGGGCCGTGATTCCAAGCAGGAGCCTTTTTTCCTCCGTGATAGGATGAAACGCCGTGCCGGACAAGACCCTTGGCTTGATTCTCGGAGGAGGCCGAGGCGAGCGCCTCTTTCCCTTGACCAAGGAGCGCTCCAAACCGGCGGTGCCTTTCGCCGGCAAGTACCGCCTGGTGGACGTTCCCATCAGCAACTGCATCAACGCCGCGATCCGCCGCATTTTCGTCCTCACGCAATTCAATTCCGCCTCGCTTCACAATCACATCAGCCGCACCTATCGCTTCGACGCCTTCGGCCGGGGCTTCGTCGACATCCTCGCCGCCGAGCAGACGCTCGAGAGCAAGAACTGGTACCAGGGCACGGCCGACGCGGTGCGCCAGAACCTGCGACACATCGTGAGCCGCGGCGGCGTCGATCGAGCGCTGATCCTGAGCGGCGACCAGCTCTACCGGATGAACCTGCACGAGCTGGTCGAGCAGCACAAGAAGACGAAGGCCGAGGTCACGGTCGCCGTCACTCCCGTGCCGCGAGAGGATACCTCCCGCTACGGGATTCTCAAGATCGACGAATCCCTGGCGGTCACCCATTTCGTCGAGAAGCCGGCGCCGGAGGCCCTCGAGGGCATGGAGTCCGAAGGCGGGTTCCTCGGCTCGATGGGAATCTACCTCTTCGATCGACAGGTGCTGGAAGACGTCCTCGGCGCCTCGGAGGATCGAGACTTCGGCCATCACATCCTTCCCCGCCTCGTCGGCCGCCGAAGACTCTACGCTTATCCCTTCGACGGATACTTCGAGGACGTGGGAACCATCCGCTCGTTCTACAACGCGAACCTGCTCCTGACGGATCCCCTTCCCCGTTTCAACTTCTACGAGCCGCTCGCGCCGATCTACACCAATCCGCGTTTTCTACCAGGAAGCAAGATCGACGACTGTCAGCTGGTGCGCTCGCTCGTGACCGAGGGCTGCATCCTGAACCAGTGCCGGGTCGACCGCTCGGTAGTGGGGATCCGCGCCCGCGTCGAGCGTGGCGCGTCGGTCAAGGAGTCGATCGTGATGGGGGCCGACTACTACCAGGTGCCCGAAGTCATCGCCGAGGACTTCGCTCGAGGGACGCCCCCCATCGGCATCGGCGAAGGCGCCGTCGTCGAGCGCGCGATCGTCGACAAGAACGCGCGAATCGGCCGGGGAGCCCGGATCGTGAATCACCATGGACGGGATCACGAGGACGGCGATAACTATTTCATCCGCGACGGAATCGTGATCATCCCCAAGGACGCCGTGGTCCCCGACGGGGCCGAGATATAAAAGTATTTCGGCGCTTGCCGGATCCCGGGGCGAAAATCCCACGCCGGGTCCGCGAACGAGCCGCCGGGGGCCCTTAAGTCTCGCAGGATGAAGGCTTCTCCGGCTCCAGCCGCGGCATCCCTCTTGCATTTCCTGCCCCGAGCTCCATGTTTCTCCCGAAGACGATCCACCCGCCGACCCTTGTTCGACTGCTTCGAGGGCTCGACGGGCTTCCCCGCGGCGCGACCGGGTCGTTCTCGTTCACCGATGCGGACTCGCTTCAGGGAACGGTCCTCATCGAGGACCGGCGGATCTGCTGGGCGGCGGCGTCGGACATGGAGAACCGTCTCACCGATCTCCTGCGCGCCCAGGGAGAGACCCCGTTGTCGCCGGAGTCTTTCGAAGAGGTGTACCAGGAGTGCCATCGCGGGAACCTGCCTCTCGGTGAGACGTTGGTCGCGCGCGGCCTGGTATCGAGCGAAGGCCTGAGACGCGCCCTCAGGCAGCACACGGCGGAAGCAATCGCCCGGCTGTCGGGCGCGGTCAGCCTTGCTCTGACCTGGTCCTCCAATCGCGCGGGACGCTACGACGCTCAGTTCAGTTTCGGCACGTCCGAGCTCTTGTGCTGCGTCGGGGCTATGGGCCTGGAGCCGAAGGCGGTCGAAGCGGACCGTGCGCTCCGCGAGGTGACACCCGAGCGATCGGTCGGCGTCGCGTTTCTGACGGGCACGGGCCACGCGCTTCCCGTGGCTCAGGTCTCCGCCGAGAGCTGGTGCTGCCAGTCGCTCGTCGATCTCGGCGAGTGGGCCCTCGCCGCCCTCGGCAACGGCGACGCCGAAGGAAGCGTCCTCGCATCCGACACCGTGGACTCACTGAAGCGCGCCTGGCGGTCGGGCGAGACGGTCTTCGTTCGCTGGACGGGAGACGGGGAGCCGCCCGCGATCGGCCCCGCCGAGGAGTTCGATCTCGACGGGGAGACCCTCATCGCGCGCTGACACCGAGGGAGTCCGGGCGTTCCGTTTTTCGTCTAATCACAGAAGAACGCGAAGGCGCCACGGGCAAAGGCGCGAACTTACACCAGGTGCCGCGTTGCGAGATCGACGATTGCGTTGAATGATTGAACGATGTCCTTCGAACCTGAGATTCGATTGCTGGCCGAGAAGCTGCGCGGGGCCCGCCGCGTGGTCGCACTCACCGGGGCCGGGGTCTCCGCGGAGAGCGGGGTGCCGACGTTTCGCGGCGCCGAAGGCCTGTGGCGCAACTTCCGGCCCGAGGATCTGGCGACGCCTCAGGCTTTCGCTCGAGACCCGGTTCTCGTATGGGAGTGGTACGACTGGCGGCGCCAGAAGGTCGGCGCCTGCTCACCCAACGACGGCCACCGCGCTCTCGCCGAGCTCGGGAGACGATCGTTCGCGTTCGATCTCGTGACCCAGAACGTCGACGGTCTTCATCGGCTCGCGGGGTCGAGCCCGGTCTGGGAGCTTCACGGAAGCCTCTGGAACCTTCGCTGTACCGGCTGCTCCCGCAATCGGGAGGACCGGAGCGCGCCTCTTCCCTCGATTCCCCCGCGATGCGACTGCGGCGGTCTGGAGCGTCCGGGGGTCGTCTGGTTCGGCGAGCCCCTTCCGTCGGACGTGCTCGCGCACGCGTTCGATGCGGCGAGCCGCGCGGACGTATTCCTCGTGGTGGGAACCTCTGCCCTGGTCCATCCCGCGGCCTCTCTTCCCGAGGTCGCGGGGGAGCAAGGCGCCCTGGTGGTCGAGGTGAACCCGGAGCTCACGCCTCTGAGCGGGCTCGTCGACATTCGTCTCGCCGGTCCTTCGGCGGAGATCCTTCCCCGCATTCTCGAAGCGCTCTGAGAGCTCCCCGTGGAGACGTTACCCACCGCGCGAGACTCGTCGAGCGGGCTTCGGTTTCTCACGCCGGCCGACCGGCCGCGCGAGAAGCTCCTCGAGCTCGGGGTCGAGAGCCTCGGAGTGAACGAGCTCGTTGCGGTTCTCCTGGGCTCGGGAACTCGAACCCGCTCCGTGCTCGAGCTCGCGAACCAGGTGCTCGACCGGACGGGCGGCCTCGAGGGCCTGTCGCGATCGACCCCGGCGGAGCTCGCGCGGGTCCCGGGCTTGAAGGACGCCCGGGTCGCGAAGATTCTCGCGGCCTTCGAGCTCGGAC
>DAISKN010000672.1:0-4036 GCA_036820975.1 Acidobacteriota bacterium
CGAAGTCTCCGAAACCTGATCCTCGTCGTTTGCCATGCGGCCGCCGACTGGCTCTCTGAGTCGCTCGCCCGCCTTCTGGAGCGCGCCCGAATCAAGCGCCGGGTGAAGCGCCTGGCAAGGCGCCTCTGGCCTACAAGAGGAGGAAACGAGGCGCGCGATTCCAGCGAGAAAGACGCGGAGTCCGAAGACTTCGACTAGCTTTCGTTTAGTACAGTCGGTTAATATCCGGAACTCGGGGGCGTCACGCGAGGCGGCGTGCCCCGGGTCGACGCTGAGGACCGTGCCATCGAGCCGGGGCTCGTTCTGGTGGCTCGGCCTCGCGGTCAAAGACCGCGCACGGAGGATGGTAATAATGATTCACAGTTTGTCGATTAAGTTCCGCATTGCCATCACGTCGGTCGTGCTGATTCTCCTGGCGGCACCGAGTTCCGCGCAGCTGACAGCAACATGGACCTCGCGCGGCAACGTGCCGAAACTCCCGGCCGGACCAGGGCCGAGGCAGTGGCACAAGATCATCTACGACCCGGTTCGACAGAAAGTGGTGATCTTCGGGGGCTCGAGCAAGTACTTCAACGACGTCTGGCACTACGACACGCTCCTCAACCAGTGGACGGAGATGGAGCCATGGATCTGTCCTGTAATGCTCGATTTCACGCCTCCTCTGGGACGCGACGCTTTCGGCTTTTCGTACGACTCTGCCAACGATCTCTACTGGCTCCACGGCGGTGGAGGTTACAAATGCAGCGCGGGCACTCTCACCGGGGTCGCGCAGCCGGGCACTACGGAACTGAGCCTGGTCATGGGACCCGAGATACCTCTCACCGTCGACGATTTCTACAGGGATTTCACGGTCAAAGTGGGGTCGAAGAAGGTCTACGTCGTTTCCTACGATCGCGCGACGCACACGGTAGTTCTCGGCACCAGAATCCGAAACCTGCAGTCCGGCGCGGCATTCGGCATCTACCCACAGCGCGGCGGGGGCACCTACCACTACGACCCCGCCGCTGGCGAGTGGACCGGGTTCGAAGGGCCGCATTGGAATCCCGCGGGGCTGCCACAACCCGCGAGCCGCAAGGGAGGCGCCTTCGATTATTCATCCGCTGACCGGGCCCTGGTCTTGTTCGGGGGAGTCGCGGGACTCACGGACACATGGGTATTGGACACGGAAGCGAAGTCGTGGACCAGGGTGATCCCGAACGGCACCACAAATGCGCCCTTCGCGCGAAGCGAGATCGCGAACGCGATGGTCTACGACCGGAAGCAGGACGTCTTCGTTCTCTTCGGCGGAAAGTGCCTAGACAAGCGATGCCCTTCGGGAATGAGCCTCGGCGATACGTGGCAATACGACCTCTCCACGAACACCTGGACAGCTCTGAACCCTACGGTCTCGCCTCCGCGCCGGGACCAGCACATGATGGCTTACGATCCCGTCAACGAAGTGACGGTGCTTTTCGGCGGTCGGAACGAACAGAGAGTCCTCTACAACGACCTCTGGAACTTCGACCACGCGAACAACACCTGGACGGAGGTGCCCGCCGCGATCCGGCCCGCCGAGAGGCGTTTGAGCTCTCTCGTTTTCGACGAGGACCGAAACCTTTTCGTTCTCTACGGAGGCGCAGGTAAGAAAGGCTCCCTCGGGGATCTCTGGGTGCTCACTCTCCAGTGAGAACGGGCTCCGCACGCTCCGGCGTTCGCTCCATCCGGACTATTCTCATCGCGTAGAGCCGCGCCGCGAGCGCCCAGCGAAAGTAGTTGACGTGGTAGAGGCGGCGAAACTCGTTCGACCAGCGGGTGTGCCACTCCATCACGCGTCCATAGAACTCGATTCGTTCGAAGTTGGTCTCGTCGAACAGACGACGCATGCTCTCCTGGCGCAGCAGATAGCTCGGCGAGGTGGTCTTCTGGCTCTCGTCGTGCGTGGTCTTGAGGAGTATCATGACGCCGTCCCGGTCGAGGCACAGATCGCATGCGACCAGAGTACCGTTGTAGAAATACTGAAGCGCGGAGGCCTCTTCGCGCGCGCTGTAGCGCTCCACTAGCGCGCGATAGAAGCGCCCCTGGGCGTTCGTCGAGTGGAGAGCCGTGCCCTGGACGGCTTTCCATCCTCTCGACTCGAGATCGCCGAAGGCGTCGACGGCGGCTCGAAGGTCCGCCGATCTCCGGAGCCAATCGAAGCGGGTTTCGATGCCCTCGCGCGCGAGGCGGTTCCGCTGCCTTTTCATGTTGTTCTGGAGGTTCTTCCCCCGGCTCGCCCAGTACTCCGCGAAGTTCCCGCGCACGGTGACCCTGGCGGTATCGATGTAGTCGAGCACGCCGAGCTTCGGACTCACCGTCGGGCGCGGAACGATGTCGGGATCCAGCTGCGTCGCGCTGAAGAAGTAACTCCCCGGAAGCGACCGAGCGAGACTTTCGAGCAGCTCCTCCGTGGGAGCGGACGCGTTTTGCACCCATGGTCCCAAGGGCGCCTGGGACGGCTGGATGGTCTGCCACGCTCCGATGCGCATCCGTCGGATCAAGGTCGCCGCGATCGGGCGGGAGCCGTTCTCGCAAACCGCGAGCTTCTCCTGCCCGTTTCCGAACTCGTACAGCAACAGCGAAAAGAAGAGCGCATCCTGGATAGGGAGGTTTCCCCCTTCGGCGTTGATGGCGTCCCAATCCCGCTCGAAGTCCTTCAGCGCGCCGATCCCGTACAGTCGCCACTTCATGATTTGGAATAGAGCCCTTCCCGAAGTCGTTTTCTCACTTCGCTCTTCTGGCCATCGCGAGGACCTCCCGGATTTGTTTCGAGATCCAGTCGAGATCGTCCGCGTCGAGCTCCTGGTGGCAGGGAACCATGAGCAGGTGCGTGGAATAGGATGCGCTGATCGGGCAGACGGTCGTCTCCGCGTCTTCCCAGCGGAGAAGCGGCACGCCTCTCTGTTTCAACGATGGAAAAACGGCCGCAGGATCTTCGACGTAGAACGGGAATACGTAAGGCACGATACCGGGAGGGAGCTCGATGTGGAGAGCGCGGCCGCCGGGAGCGTCCGCGAGGCTCTTCGAAAGACGCTCGTAGTTTCTCCGCCTCGACTCGACGCAGCGTTCCTCGGAAACGAGCCGGACGAGCGCCGAAGACGGCCAGGACATCCGCACGTTCAGCCAGTTGCCCTCGAACTCGTAGCCCCCGTCGAGAGAGCCCGGTGAGGCCACGATCGCGCCGGCTCCTCGCGAGGATTTCGCGGCCTTGAGGAGAAGGTTCTTGCCCCGGAACGCGAGCTTCCAGGCGTTCGCGAGCGGCAGACGGCCGTACTTCTCGGATCGCTCCAGAGTGTTGACGGCCGCTTTCAGCTGGTAGGACAGCCGCCCTCGCCTCGGCTCGAGAGCCTCGTCGAAGCCCTTGGCCGAAACCAAGCAGCCTCCGTCGTAGACGGGGAAGAACTTCATGAAGCTCGCGAAGGCGAAATCACCCAGGCTTCCCACGGGAGTGGCGCCCGAGATCCCGTAAAGAGCGTGGGCGCAGTCTTCGATGAGCGACAAGCCCCGCTCGTCGCAGAGGCGTCGAATAGGTCCGAGGTCCTGAAGAAAACCGAAATAGTGGACGGCGATGACCGACCGGGTCCGAAGGCCTATCCGTCGCGAGAGATCCTCGAGATCGATCGTCAGGTCCGCATTGACCCGGTAGAAGCGAGGCTCGGCGCGGAGAAATCGAATCGGCGCGACCATCGCGGGGCAGTTGTACGCGGGAAGCAACACTTCCGCGGACTCGTCGACGTGGGAGAGAATCAGCGCCCGGGCGAGCCCATAGCGCCCACTGGTCACGCGCAGGGCGGGACCCACGGAAAGGACCGATGGGAGCGGGCTCGAGCGGCTCCCGCGGAAACTGCCGGCGGACAGCACCGGGTGAACGGGAAGTCGCGGCGCTGGATGTGGAGTCACGTCTTACCGAGCGCTTCCGTCAAGGAGATCGATTCGAGTCGAGGATCGGCGGCCAGACATCCCGTGCTTCGTTCCAACAGGTTGAACGGGGTGAGTAGGCTCGATCGCTAACCCGCCCCCG
>DAISKN010000673.1:0-4033 GCA_036820975.1 Acidobacteriota bacterium
AGGGCTCGGTCTCTCGGGCTACATGACCCCCTGGATCGCGGCGGGGCTCATGGTCGTCTACCTCATGGTGGTCTCGGAGATCTACCTCGCCGCCTACGCCGTCGGGACGTTCCGGATCCACTTCCTCCGCCTCGGCCCGACGGAGCTGCGGATCCTCTTCGCCATCGGGACCCTCTACCTTCTGCATCGACCCTTGGTCACCGTTCTCGGAACGAGGGCTCTTCTCTTCGACGTGGGAGGCGCTTGCGCGATCGCCGGCCTCGGGGTGACGCTTCTCGTTTCCGCGGCGCGGAACACCCGCACGCTCTACCTGCGCGAGACACTTCCCTGAAGCCATGAGAGCGCTTCTCCTTCGCCTCTTCCGCTTCGCCTCCGTGGGGTCGATGGGGACGGGCCTCCAGTTGGCGATACTCGCTTCGCTGACGGGGCTCGCCGGCGTTCACTATCTCGTCGCCACCGCGCTCGCGGTGGAAACCGCCATCGTCCACAACTTCCTCTGGCACGAGCGCTGGACCTGGAACGACCGGCGTCGTAGCGACGGAAGACTCCGCCGCCTGCTCCTCTTCAACGGAACCACCGGTCTCGTCTCCATCCTGGGAAACCTGTCGTTCATGACTCTCTTCGTGGGGGAGCTCTCGATGCACCCCCTTGCGGGCAATCTCGCCGCGATCGCCTGCTGCGCCTCTCTGAACTTCCTCCTCAGCCACCGCGTCGTTTTCGTCTGAGCCGTCCGGTAACCTCCGGGCGGCGCTCCGGGTCTCTGTCTTCAACGGAGGGAGTTGCCGGATGATCTCACTGATGTTTCTCGGCGTAATCCTGCAGGGGCCCGAAGATTTCTGGAGCGCGGTGAAGGCCGGAGACCGCGAGAGGGTTTCCTCGATGGTCGGGGCGTCACCGACGCTCGCGGCGGCGAGGACTGACAAGGGGGTCTCGGCGCCGCTTCTGGCCCTCTATCACCAGAAGCGCGAGATCGCGGAGCTGCTCGTCGCGCGCAAGCAAGCGATCGAGCCCCTCGACGTCTTCGAGGCCGCGGCGTTCGGGCGCGCCGAGCGGCTGAAGGCGATTCTCGACGAGGAAGCCTCGATGGCGAACGCCTGTGCGTCGGACGGGTTCCATCCTCTCGGTCTGGCGGCGTTCTATGGACACGAAGAGGCGGCGAAACTCCTCCTCTCGCGCGGCGCGGACCCGGACCTGGCCGCCCGCAATCCGATGAAAGTCCGGGCGATCCACGCCGCGTCCGCATCCGGGAGTCTGTCCATCGTGAAGGCGCTCCTTCTGGCGGGCGCCGATGTGAATGCGCCTCAGGAGAAAGGGTTTACGCCGCTCCACGAGGCGGCGTCGACCGGGAACATCGCGCTCTTGCGGATCCTCGTCGCCCACGGCGCGAAACGCGAGCTCCCGACGGAGGACGGAAAAACCGCCCTCGACCTGGCGAGGGAGAGTAAGCAGCAGGCGGTGGTCGAGATCCTCGCGGCCCTATCCCCCTGACGCGAAGGCGATTTGCCACCCGTGCGGCTCCGTGCGTATTGTTCATGGCGGTGAGAATGAGCACGGAGAAGCCCTCACTCGACGACCTGAAGATAGACCGGAGCGGCGACGGCGCCGAGTCCCGCGGATACCTGTGGATAGCGCTCCTGGCGCTGGTCCTCGCCGGGGTCGCGGGCTCCTTCTACTTTCTTCGCCAACCCGGCAAAGAAGTTACGGCAGTGGCGGCCCGGGAAACCCAGCTCTCGTCCGCGGGACAGACCGTCCTCAACGCCTCCGGCTACGTCACCGCCCGCCGTCAGGCCACCGTCTCTTCGAAGGTCACGGCGAAAGTGCTCGAGGTCCTGATCGAGGAGGGCATGGAGGTGAAGGAGGGCCAGATCCTGGCGCGTCTCGACGCCTCGAACACCGACGCGAGCCTGAAGCTCGCCGAGGCGGAGCTTCGCGCCGCGAAGTCCGCTCTCGAGGAGACCAGGGTGCAGGTGGCCGAAGCGCAGCTGCGGCTCGATCGAACCCGGTCCCTGGTGAAAGACTCGGTCGTGAGCCAGGCGGAGCTCGATCGCATCCAGGCGGAGACCGACTCCCTCGAGGCGCGGCTCGAACGACAGCGGGAAGAGGAGATGGTCGCGGAGAGGCGCCTGGCCGTCTGGACCCAACAGCTCGAGGACACCATCATTCGTGCTCCCTTCGACGGCGTCGTGACCACCAAGGACGCTCAGCCCGGGGAAATGATCTCGCCCGTGACCGCGGGAGGCGGATTCACCCGCACCGGCATCGGGACCGTGGTCGACATGAGCTCCCTCGAGATCGAGGTGGACGTGAACGAGAGCTACATCAATCGCGTACGCGCGGGCCAGGCGGTGGAGGCGATCCTCGACGCCTATCCCGAATGGACCATCCCCGCGAAGGTCATCGCCATCGTTCCCACCGCCGACCGCGATCGGGCGACGGTCCGGGTTCGCATCGGCTTCGAGTCCCTCGACCCAAAGATCCTGCCGGAAATGGGCGTCAAGGTGGCGTTCCGTGAAGAAGTCGAGGAACAAGCCAGCCGTCGCGCCGTAGTCGTTCCCAGGAGCGCCCTGCGAAAAGACGCCGGCCGGGACGTTGTCTTCGTCGTGAACGGGGAGAAAGTCGAAAGACGCGCGGTGACTGTCGGAGTGGACGCGGGCGGAGAGGACGCAACGGTTCTTGCGGGAGTCGCGGCTGGCGAGCGCGTCGTGGTGGAAGCGCCCGCGGACCTGGCGGATGGAGACGGAGTGGAGGTGCGGGAGCAATGACTGAAGCGAACGGAACCCTGGTTCGCGTGGAGGGGGTCAGCAAGACCTTCAAACGCGGCGCGGAGGAGATCCACGTGCTCGATGGGCTGGACCTCAACCTTGCGAAGGGTGAGTTTCTCGCCCTCATGGGACCCTCCGGCTCGGGAAAGAGCACGCTCCTGAACATCATCGGAGGCCTGGACTCGCCCACCGCGGGAGCGGTATCGGTCGATGGGGAGCGAATCGATCGCCTCTCGGGAAAGAAGCTCGCGGCCTGGCGGGCGCGCCACATCGGTCTGGTGTTCCAGTTCTATAACCTGTTGCCGGTCCTGAGCGCGGAGAGGAACGTGGAACTGCCGCTCTTGCTGACCCGGCTCTCGGCGGGCCAGAGGAAGAAGCACGTGGACACCGCGCTCGCCGTGGTGGGCCTCTCTCATCGGAAGCGGCACTATCCGCGGGAGCTCTCCGGAGGAGAACAGCAGCGCGTGGGGATCGCGCGCGGGATCGTGACCGATCCCACGCTCCTTCTGTGCGACGAGCCGACGGGAGACCTCGACCGTAAGTCGGGAGACGATGTGCTGAACCTCCTCGGCGCCCTGAACCGCGAGCACGGAAAGACGATCGTCATGGTGACGCACGACCCGCACGCCGCGGCCCGAGCCAGCCGGAAGCTCTACCTCGACAAGGGCCGCCTGAGCCCGGAGCCGATCGAATGAGATTCGCGCGCCTCGTCTGGGCGAACTTGAAGCGGAAGCGGGTTCGCACCCTCTTGACCCTCGCCTCGATTTTCGTGGCGTTCCTTCTTTTCGGCTATCTCGCCGCGATCCGTCAGGCGTTCTCCGCGGGGATCGACGTCGCCGGGGCGGACCGCCTCGTCGTCCGCCACAAGGTCTCCATCATCCAGCCCCTTCCGGGGAGCTACGAGGCCGACATCGAGCGGATCCCCGGAGTGGCCGAAGCCACCCACTCGAGCTGGTTCGGGGGCATCTATCAGGAGGCCCGGAATTTCTTCCCGCAGATGGTGGTGGTGCCCGAAGAGTACCTCTCGCTCTACCCCGAGTTCCAGCTCCCGGAGGAACAGCGCGAAGCCTGGTTCCGGACGAGGACCGGCGCGGTCGTCGGGCGCACCACCGCGGAGCGATTCGGCTGGAAGGTTGGCGACAAGATTCCTCTCCAGGCCACGTTCTGGTCGCATAGCGGAGGAAACAAGATCTGGGAGTTCGACCTCGTCGGCATCTATGACGGAGCGGAGAAGGGAACGGATACCACACAGTTCCTGTTCCGGTACGACT
>DAISKN010000674.1:0-4031 GCA_036820975.1 Acidobacteriota bacterium
CCATCAAGACCACTCCGGAGCTCGCGCGGGCCACGAAGCGCCCGGTGATGACGGTGACGATGCCCACCGACCCGGACTCCTCGCCCGAGATGCTTCGCTCGACGGGCGTCAAGATCGCCTGCTACGCCTACCAGCTCCTGGCCGTCGCCATGGGAGCGGTCCAGAAAGCGCTTCGCGACATCAAGTCCACGGGCCGCATCCAGAACTTCGAGCAGGTGGCGGTGACCATGCAGGAATACGCTCGCATCGTGGGAGCCGCAGAATCCGTCGATATCGCGCGCCGCTTCAACGCGGGCGGCGGCCCCTGATGTCGCCCGCGCTCCTGCTCGCGGCCCTCACCGTCTTCGAGGGAGCCCGGGTCATCACGGGTGACGGCGCGGTCATAGAGGACGCCGTTCTCGTCGTCCGCGACGGCGTCGTCGAGAGCGTCGGTCCGAAAGGGACGACGCCTCCGCCGGGAGCCTCCCAGGTATCGCTCCAGGGCAAGACCCTCATGCCGCTTCTCGTCGATATCCACGGGCATATCGGATTCCTGAAGGACGGCGTTTTCGCCGCCGAGCACTACGGCGCCGAGAACATGAACGACCAGCTCCGCATGCTCGAATCCTTCGGTGTGGGAGCCTTCCTGAGCCTCGGGACCGACATCGGCCCGGACGCCTTCCGGATCCGCGAGGAGCAGCGGGCGGGAAGGCTCGGCGGAGCGCGGCTTCTCGTCGCCGGCCGCGGTTTCGTCGCCCCCGGCGGCGGGCCGACCATCTCCCCTCTCGAGCACGTGCCCTACGAGGTCGACCGGCCCGAGATCGCGCGTCTCCTGGTGCGCGATCTCGCGGACCGTGAAGTGGACATGGTCAAAGTCTGGGTCGACGATCGAAACGGGACTCGACCGAAGCTTCCACCTGAGATCTATCGCGCTGTCATCGACGAGGCGCACGCGCTCGGCTTGCGGGTGATGGCGCACGTCTATTACCTGGAGGACGCGAAGGAGCTTCTCCGGGCAGGGGTCGACGGCTTCGCGCACATGGTCCGCGACCAGGAGCTCGACGAGGAGTTCGTTCGCCTGGCGAAGGAAAGAAATGTATTCCAGGCGGCGGCGCTCGCCATTCAGGCGAAGCCCGTGGGAAGCGGCTGGCTCCAGGATCCTGCGTTCCGGGAGAAGACGCCGCCCCATGTCCTCGCACGGCTCGAGCGCGGTGAGACCGGCCTCCCCGGGATGCCCACGGCCGCGCAGACGGAGCAGTTCAAGAGCCTCATGCAGAAGAACGTCTCGAAGCTGCACGCGGCGGGGATCCGCATCGCTCTCGGAGGCGACACCGGGATCCCGACCCGCTTCGTCGGCTACAACGAGCACCTGGAGCTTCAGGCGCTCGTCGAGGCCGGGCTCACGCCTCTCGAGGCGATTTCCGCCGGAACCCGCGTGGGAGCGGAGATCCTCGGCCTCGACGACCTGGGGACGCTCGCTCCCGGCAAGAGCGCGGACTTTCTCGTCCTCGACGCGAATCCCGTAAAGGACATCGCCAATACCACGAAGATCGCGGCCGTTTACAGAAAGGGGCTCGCGATCGATCGGTAAGCCTCCGGCCGGCGCCCCCGGACACCACTGGTCGTGGGAGGGCGAGACGTCGGGCGTGGGAAGCATGACGCTCGAGAGCGTCGAGGAGAACCGCTCGGTTCGCGCGAAGCTCGCCTTCAAGAAGCCGATGGAGTCCGAAGCCGACGACTCCATTCTCCTTCAGCCGACTCCGACGGAAACGAAGGTGACGTGGCGCAACTCGGGGAACCTCCCCTACCCCATCGGCCGCTTCTTCGGTCTCGGAATCGAGGGAATGCTCGGGCCGCAGTTCGAAGAAGGCCTCGCCGGGGTCAAGTCGATCGCGGAGAGCATGGAAGAGCCGACTCCGCCGCCGTCGGAAGAGGCCCCCGCCGAGACGCAGCCCGGCACCTCCTGAAGTCTCGATGGTCCTCGAGCAGGTCGCCCCCGATGAGAGTCGGCGTCTCCATGAGCACTTCCCACTCGGTGCCTACCCTCTCGGCAGCGAGCCACGTCACTTCTTTGACCGACGGGATTTCCTGGGGGCGACGCGCTGCCACACCCTGGGGTCGAAGTAGACATCGTTCGCGGAGTCTGGCTTTCGCCGATAGGCCGCCGTGGTACGCCGTTCGTCCAGATCCCGAAGAGCCTTTCGTATCGCGTCGCGCACGAACTGAGAACGCTCCCGTTGCGGCACGATACGCTCGAGCTTCGACGCGAGCTCGCCTTCAAGGTCGATCCGTAGATGCCTCATGTGGCGAAGCCAGGGTGATGCGACGAGATGCCCGGGATTTGAATCACACGCTCATGAGAAGCTGGAGATAGAACGCGACCATCTGCTCGAGGCTCTCTATGGAGATGCGCTCGTCCGTTCCGTGGGCCCGCTTCAGATCGTCCGCTCCGACGCGGAGGGCGCCGAACCGGTAGACGTAGGGCGAGAGCTCCGTGAAGTGCCGCGAGTCGGTGCCTCCCGGAAGGAGGTAGGGCGCGACGATGGCCTCCGGGACGATCTGCCGGATGGTGCGCTCGATGAATCGATAGCCCTCGGAGTCCGTGGGTGAGACGGGAGAAGCCTCCCGGGTCTCCCGCGCTTCGACGACGTTCACCCGCGGGTCTCTGACCACTCGCCGCACGTGCTCGAGAACGCTCTCGACGGTGTCTCCGGGAGCGATGCGGAAGTTCACCACCGCCGTCGCCTTCGACGGAAGGACGTTCGCCTTCACGCCGCCCTCGACGATCGTGACCGCGGTCGAGGTGCGCATCATGGAGTCGGCGGCGGGGACTCGCGAGAGCTGCCGCTCCACGAGCGGCCCGAAGAGCCAGAGGTTCGCGAGCACCAGACGGCGCGAGAGCGGCATCTCCCTGCCGACGGTGAGGAGCATGTCGCGAAACGGTCCCTGGATCCCTCCCGGAAGCGGGTTGTCCTCGAGCCGAACGATCGCGCGGCTCAAGATGCCAATCGCGGTCTGCCGCGGGGGCACGGAGGAATGCCCGCCCTCCACCTCGACCTCGATCTCGACGCTCGCCGATCCCTTCTCGGCCACGCCGACCGTCGCGATCGGCCGATCGAGACCGGGCAGAAACCCGTCGGCGATGGCCCCGCCCTCGTCGAGAACGAAGAACGGCTGGACGCCGCGTCCTTTCAGAAGCTCGGCGACCGCGGCGGCACCGGCCTCGCCTCCGACCTCCTCGTCATGGCCGAACACGAGGTAGACCGTACGCCTCGGACGGAACCCCTGCGCGAGGAGGGTCTCGACAGCTTCGAGGATCGCGACGAGAGAGCCCTTGTCGTCCATCGCGCCGCGGCCCCAGACGTAGCCGTCAGCGACCTCTCCGCCGAACGGACGGTGACTCCAGTTCTCCTCGGTCCCGGGCTCGATCGGCACCACGTCCTGATGGGCCATGAGCACGACCGGCGGAAGATCGGGATCCTCCCCCTGCCAGGTGTAGAGAAGACTCGCGAGCCCGACGACCTCGACCTGGAGCTCGGAGTGAGCTCTCGGATAGGACTGACGGAGATAGGCGTGGAGAAGAGCGAACGCCCCGGAGTCGAACCCGGCCGGGTCCTCGTGCGATATCGTCGGAAAGCGCAGGGTTTGTGATAGGTGAAGCGCCGCCGACTGCGCGTCCACTTCGGGCAACGCCGCGAGCTCGACCGCGATCGGCGAGGACCGGAAGACCGCGGCGCGCGCCACGACGCGCGCGACAGCGAGAGCGAGCGCCGATCCGATGAAGGCGAGGGCTCTTCTCATGAGGGCGCGAAGGGTAGCATAGCGGGCGCGACGTGGCGTACCGTCCGGGAACCGGAGGAAATCGGCGACCTCGACCCCCGTCGTCCGCGTAAGGCACAATAAGAACCTATGGGTTTCGACGCCTGGGTGACCATCGGCGTCCTGCTCTCGATTCTGGCGGTCCTGGTGACGACCAACGTCGCCGCTGACTTCGCCATGCTCGGGGGCCTGACGCTCCTTTTGATCGTCGGCATCCTTTCGCCCCGGGAGGC
>DAISKN010000675.1:0-4022 GCA_036820975.1 Acidobacteriota bacterium
GATGGAGATCGAAGGCATGGACCTCGAGGCGTAACAGATACGGAAAGAAAACGCAAAGGCGCAAAGACGCAAAGACGCAAAGAAGAAACTGCAAGGGGGATGTGGAGATGGAAGGGATAGGAGATGAATCCGGATTTTTGGGAGACGAATTTATCTCCCTATCTCCTCATGTCCCACATCCCCCTGCAATTCTCCGGCGTGACGTACGAAGGAGAGGGTGATGGGAGAGATCGCGCGTATTGGAAAGCAGCTCGAGCGGACCTACTCAGGGGATCCGTGGCACGGGCCGTCGCTCCGGGCCATTCTCGAGGGCATCGACGGTGCCGAAGCGAAGGCCCGGCCAATTTCGGGGGCGCACTCCATCGCGGAGCTCGCCGCCCACATTCTCTCCTGGCGGGAAGAGGCGTTGCGCAGGCTCGAGGGAAGAGGAGGCGACGTTCCGGCGGCAGGAAACTGGCCCGAGCCGCTCGAGTGGAGCGAGCTCCTCGCGCGGCTCGACAGTTCGCACGACGCGCTCACGAAGGCGGTCGCGGCGCTCGACGAGGACGTTCTCGACGAAAAGGTCGAAGGGCGGCGGGAGTCCTACTACGTCCTGCTCCAGGGGATCATTCACCACGACCTCTATCACGCGGGGCAGATCGCGATCCTGAAGAAAGGGCTCTCAGGCCATCGCTCTTAGTACGCCGACAAACCTGTCGACGTCGCTCCGATTGTTGAAGAGCGCTACCGAGGACCGAATCTGGCCCCCGCCTTCCCGGAACGTCACCATGACTTTCTCGCGCTCGAGCGCCGTCTGAAGCGCCTTCGAGTCCCGGGCGTGGACGAAGGAGACGATGGGCGACGGGTTGTCGGGGGGAGTCAGCATCTCGTAGCCGAGAGACGCGATTTGCTGGCGGAGCTCCCGGGCTAACGCCATGCCGTGCTTCTCGATTCTCGGGAGGCCGACGCGCGCCAGGAAATCCAGAGCGGCGTCGAGCTCGAAGACCGCCCCATAGGCGAGAGCCGCGTACTCGTACTTCTTCGCCGATGTGTGCAGCCGGAAGCGGAAGTCGGGAAGCTCCTCGACGATTTGCGCGTGGCCGTAGCGGTCGGGGCGGATGCGGTCGAGGTGCTCCTCGCGCACGTAGAGCGGCGCGACTCCGAATCCGCCGAAGAGCCATTTGAAGGCACCGGTGCACAGGAAGTCCGCGCCGGAGGTCGCGAGGTCCGTCTCGAACGTGCCCAGGGCCTGGATGGCGTCGACGTAGACCAGCGCTCCCCGCGAATGGGCGATCTGGGAGAGTGCCTTCAAGTCCTGCCGGAAGCCGTTTCGATTCGATACCCACGCAATGGACACGAGCCGCGTGCGGCCGTCGATTCGCGAGTCGAAGTCCTCGATTCGCGCCCGGCCCCCGCTCTGAGGAGCGATGCGGAGCTCGATCCCCTTCGTCCGCTCGAGCTCCCGGTAGAGGACGAAGCTCGTCTGGAAATGGAGCTCGTCGAGGACCACGTTGTCGCCCGGCTTCCAGTCGAGCCCCGCGGTCACCACGTTCTCGCCGTCGCTCGTGGAGTAGAGAAGTGCTACCTCTTCCTTCTTCGCGCCGAAGAGCCTGGCGAACTTCTCGCGCGCCCGGTCGGCGCGGTCGCTCCGATTGCCGGGCGTCGGCATCAGCATCTTTGCGTCGGCTTCTTCGACGGCGGCGTCGCGGACGGATCGGGGTATGGGGCCGACGTAGGCACTGTTGAGATAGGCCTGCTCGCGAGTCACGGGGAACTCGGCCCGGACTCCGAGGGGGTCGTCGTCGAGGCGCGCCCCTTCGACGCGAAGGGCGGCGACGGCGCCGGCCGCCGTGGCTCCGAGGAATCTTCGGCGGTCGATTCGGGTAGTCATGGAAAGGAGTATATGAGATCCTGTCGTCGAAATCCGTCATGGCCGGCCGCAAACGACCCACCGAGCTGGTGGACATGGCGAGGCTCATGTCCGTCCACGGCGCCGACCCCGTCGTGCTCTATCAGATCTCCGGCCCCGGTCGGGCGCGGAGATTCCGGCTGCCTCCGCTCGTGGAAACCGTCGTCGGGAGGGACGAGGAGTGTCTCGTCGTCCTCGACGATCCATCGGTCTCCAGGCGGCACGCGAAGATCGTTTTTCACGATCGAAAGCCGGAGATCGTCGACCTCTCGAGCTCCGTCGGGACGGTGGTGAATGGAAAGCCGGTCGAGCGGGCGCTCCTGAGAGACGGCGACCAGATACAGGTCGGCGGATGCCTGCTCCAGGTCGCGATGGGAAGAAACGGAGCCGCACCGGCTCCCGACCCCGGAGTCGCTCGAGCGAAGACCCTGCTGGAGAGCGCCCAGTCGACGGCGATCGAGGGCACGCTGCGCGAAATCCGGCTTCCATCGCTCCTTCAGGTGCTCGACGCGGACGGAGTGACTGGCACTCTGGTCGTTCGCCAGGGGGAGGTCGAAGGCAGGCTCCACATCCTGGCGGGCGCGATCCGACACGCGACCCTGGGCCGCGCGCGAGGCGTAAAGGCGCTCTACCGGATGATGGTTCTCGAGGAAGGACGCTTCGAGCTCTTCATCCCGGGCCGCAACCCGGAGTACGAGACCGTGGAGGGTGATCTGCAGAGGCATCTCCTCGAGGCGATGCGGCAGAAGGATGAGTTCGCCGTGTACCGAAAGCGGCTCCCGGACGACGGCGCGAGCCTCGCATTCAACACGGGCACGAGCCTGAACCCGGCGCGCGTCCCGGCTTCGGTCTACGAGGTGCTGGCCGCTGTGGCGCAGCACAGAACGGTGAGCAGGGTCCTGGATCGGTGCCCGCTGCCGGACTTCGAGATCTGCCGGATACTGCTGATGCTGTTGGAGGCGAAGCTCCTCGTCGTGGAGCCGGCCACGGGCTGAGATATAGTCTGGCATCATGCGAGACGCCCTGCCACGCTCGTTCCTGGTGCTTTTCCTCCTGGCTTCCCCCGCGGCTGCCCGGGAGGTCGACTGGAAGTCGACGGCCGCTGAAGCGGCGGAAACGCTCGGCCGTTACATCCGCTTCGACACCACCGTGCCCCCGGGAGACGTGACCGAAGCCGCCGCGTTTCTCCAGGGAATCCTCGAGCGCGAGGGGCTCGCGGTCGAGCGGTACGTGGCGGCGCCGGGGAAGATCACCCTCATCGCGCGCTTGAAGGCGGAGGGAACGCCGGTTGGCAAGCCCATCCTGCTCCTTCACCACATGGACGTGGTGCCCGCCGATCCGAGCCGCTGGGACGTCGATCCCTTCGGCGGAGTGGTCGAGGACGGCCACATCTGGGGCCGCGGGGCGATGGATATGAAGGGGACCGGTACCCTTCAGCTCTACGCGTTCCTCACGCTGGCGCGGCAGAAGGTGCCCCTCGACCGCGACGTGATCCTGATGATCGTCCCCGACGAGGAGATCGGCGGTCAGCTCGGCGCGCGGTTCATGATCGAGAACCACTACGACAAGCTCGACCCCGAGTACGTCCTCGACGAGGGTGGCTTTGGGACCCGGGAGGTCTACGTCGACGGCCGACTGGTGTTCGGCATCTCCGTCGCCGAGAAACAGATCGTGTGGCTCCAGGCGACCGCGGAAGGAGTCGCGGGCCACGGCTCGCAGCCGAACGATCAGAACCCGAACGACAAGCTGGTGAAGGCCCTGTCCCGGTTCTTCGCCGAGCCCTTCCCCGCGGCGTCGAACCCCGTTCTCCAGACCCTCCGCTCGGAGCTGGGAACGCTCGAGGCCAACAAGTTCACGAACGCGATCCAGAACACCACCGTCTCGCTCACCAGCCTGCGCTCGGGAGTCGGAGACCCTCCCAAGCTGAACGTGATCCCGTCGATCGCCAAAGCGACTCTCGACTCGCGACTTCTTCCCGGGACGGACGCCGACGAGTTTCTGTCGGAGGTGAAAGCGCGGCTCGGAGAGGGGATCGCGGTCGAGGTCGTGTACGAGTCGGACGAGTCCGTTGTGACCCCTCACGATACCGAGATGTTCCGCGCAATCGCCGATGCCATCCGCAGGAATCACCCCG
>DAISKN010000676.1:0-4016 GCA_036820975.1 Acidobacteriota bacterium
CGGCGCGGCCGCACCACCCCCTGCACTGGGAGCTCAAGCCCGGGGGCACGCTCGTGATCGGCGAGGTCAACCCGTTCAGCTCGAGGGCGAGCCTGGTCCGGTTCGACCCCGAGACCGGTGAGCGGACGACTCTCTCCGGACCGAGACCGCTTCCGGAACCGGAGGTGGGGAGCGGCCCGGCGCTGGGCATACCCGCGGCCCTGGCCAGGGAGCCAAGCGGCACCCTGCTCGTCGCCGATCGGGAAGAACGGGCCATCCTCCGCGTCGATCCCGTGACCGGCGACCGCGCGATCGTGTCGGGCTGCACGGACGTACGGAATGCGGTATGCGAAGGGTCTGTCGTCGGCGGTGGGCCAGAAGCTACCTTCCCGGAAGGTATCGCAGTGGAAACGGCGGGAACGATCCTCGTAGCCCAGCGGGGACAGCTTCTCCGGGTCAACGACGTATCGGGCGACCGCACGATCGTTGCGAGCGCGACGACGGGGTCGGGGCCGGCCCTGGGCAATCCCGGCGCCGTCCGCGTCGAGGCATCGGGAGCGGTGCTGTGGGCCGACGAAGACTCCGTGGCCCTGTTCCGCATCGATCCCGTGACGGGAGATCGCACCCCGGTGTCGGGAGCGGGCACGGGAAGCGGTCCGCTCTTCCGGTCGGTGTCGGACGCGGCGATCGAGACGAGCGGCGCCCTGGTCGTCGTGGACGCGGTTCAAGGACTCGCCTTCCGCGTGGATCCGGTCACGGGCGATCGCGCGATCCTTTCCGGCGGGCCGATTCACGCCGGGCCCGCCATCGAGTGCCCAACCGCTCTCGTGGTCGCGGCGTCCGGCCATCTGGTCCTGTCGGACCGCTGCGCCGCGGCGGTGATTCGAGTGGACCCCGAAACCGGCGACCGCACCGTGGTGTCCGACGCGTCTCACGGCTCGGGCCCCGCTCTCGACGGCCCTCAGGACCTGGCGATGGAACCTTCCGGCGACTTCGTGGTGCTGGACGGGGGGGAACTGTGGCGTGTGGACGCGGTGAGCGGCGATCGCACGCCGGTGTCGAGCGAGACCATCGGGACCGGCCGGCCCTTCTGGAGCCCTTCGGTGGTGGCCGTGGAATCGTCTGGAAGCCTTCTCGTGGGACAGGACGGACGGACCGTCTGCATCGCACCGAGATTGGGACTGTGCACTGTCGTCGGCATCGCCCTGATCCGGGTGGATCCCGGTACGGGTGACCGCATTCTCCTGTCGGGGGGCGGTTTCGGCGGCGGCAGAGGACGGGGCAAGAAGCTGTACCCCTTCCTGGACCTCGTCGTCGAGCCTAGCGGCTCGATCGTGGCCGGGCTCGACGGCTCTCAGGTGCCGCTCCGCCGCATCGATCCCGCAACCGGAGACCGCAAGCGCGTGACTCGCGAAGGGTGCTGCGAGTTCGAGGCCAGGGACCCTCGCGGCATCACCGTGGATCCGTCGGGCTCGCTGTTCCTTGCCGATCGGGATCTCGTTCTCGAGATCGAGCCGGTAAGGGAAAGGGTATCGCTGGTGTCGGGTCTTCCCACCGGAAACCGATTGCCCCGCGGGTCCGGCCCCTTGCTCGAGAACCTCCGGGCGATTGCCCGGGAAGAGAGCGGCGCGCTGCTCGTGGCCGACTCGCATCCCGCGCTTCCGGGAACGGCGGTGATCCTGCGCGTGGATCCGGCCACGGGGAATCGAGCCTATGTGTCGCGTTGAGTGCGGGCGGGCGGGGAGCCAGCCTATTCGAGATAGCCGAGCGCTCTCAGGTGGGCCGCGAGCTTCTTCTCGTCGTCCTGGCTGAGCATCGACTTCGAAGCCCCCGCGGAACCCGCGGCCGCGACCGTGACCGCCTCCCGGGCGGGGAGGGAAGCGGCGCGCTCGCGCTCCCGGAATCCCGGCGCCATCGCCTCCGCCGGAACCCGGCCTTCGAAGTCCTCGGGAATCGGAAGGCCGAGTCCGTGGAGTATCGAAGGGGCGACGTCGAGGATGGAGCTCCTCGAGCTCGACTCCCTTCCGGTAACCCGGCCCGCGCGCGAAGAAGACTCCCTCGGGACGATGGGCCCCGATGGGCTCGGCTCGCTCGCGGAAGACGGTCTCCGAGTCGAGAATCGAGACCAGCCCGCCGTCGCGAAGCTCGAGAGTGACGTCGGGCGAAAGATCCTGGCAGGGTCCGGAAAAAACTTCGTCCTTGGTGAAGACCCGGGAAACCACGGGAACGCCGCTCTCGTCTCGGACCTCGCGGAGCTCCCGAACCAGGCTCGCGCGGAGATCGTCGTACTCCGCGTCCGACATCCCCGCCCTCACGATGTAGATCCCGTTTCCGCTCGGCGTGGGAACGTAGGCCCGCGTTTTCTCCCAATCGAGGAGGTAGACGTGCCGGGCGAGCTGCTCCATACCGAGATCGCCGGAGCCCCCCGCCCCGGGGGCGGCGTTTTTCGCCCACGAGAGATAGCCCTTCTTCTCCAGCCAGGAGTTGACGAAGAACGTTCCCGTCTGGGCGCCGAAGCCGTGGTCCGAAGCGATGAACGTCGTGTCCTCCGGCCCGCTCATGGCGAAGATCCGCGAGAGAATCTCGTCGAGCTGCCGGTAGTATTCCAGGCATAGGGACCGGATGCGCTCCTCCCGTTCGGAAGGCTCCGGGCTCCGGTAGGCGGGATCGATGAAACGCCAGCATAGGTGCTGAATCTTGTCGACCCCGTCGAAGAGGACGGCGGTGAGATCGGAGGGATCCTCCCGCTCGAGCATCTCCACGATGCGCAGCCACTGGCGTTCGCGGCGGATGTAGAACGAGACCCACTCCTCGAGCTCCTCGACCCGGCATCCCTGGACCGCCTTCGCTTCCGGAGAGAGGTCCATGGAGAGCTCTTTCGCTTCGAAGCCGGGGAGCCTCTTGATGCGATCGAAGAGATCCGCCGGCCGGCAGCCGAGCCGGAGCTGCCGCCAGGGCATCCACCCGGGAACGACGTTGCCCTCGATGTGAGGGGCGGGAAACGTCATGGGGAAGTTCAGCACCGTGCAACGCCGTCCTTCTCGATTCACGATGGACCACAGGGTCTCCGCGCGGACGTCCTGGGCGCTCGACACGTGGAAGTAGTAGCTGTCGGGCGACTCCTTGGTGAAAAAATCGAAGATCCCGTGATGCCCGGGACTCCGCCCGGTCATGAGCGACGTCCAGGCCGGAGGAGTCAGCGCGGGAACGACGGTGCGGAGCTTCGCCCTTACACCGCCCCCCATGAACTCGCGGAGGGCGGGCATGACGCCCTCCTGCATCATGGGATCTAGGACGTCGAAAGTGGCGCCGTCGAGTCCAATGAGGAACGTGCGTGCGCTCATGTCAGGTCCTCGCCTCACTCGCGACGGCGCTCTCTGTGCCCTCGCTTGCCTGCATCTGGGTATGGATGAAGTTGATCCACTCCCCCACGGGAATGTCGGGAACCTGTCGCTCCCCGAGCTCGGCAAAGAGCTTCATGAACGGAAACACCCGGCCGTAGTGCTCCTGGATGGCTGTCCCGAGTACGACCACGTCGAGCGAGGCGAGCCCCATGTCGGCGAAGAACCGGGTCTCCGGCGTGATCTCGCCGCCGTACTCCCAGTCTTCGGAAAGCCTGCCGAGCAGCATCAGAACGTCTTCCATCACTTCTTCGCGTGTCTTCATTTTCGAGTTTCTCCGAGAGCAGGCTCGGGCACCGCGGTATTCAACCTCCCACTCTCCCCCGCCACGGCGACGAAGTCATCCCCGTCCTTCGAAATCGCAACCGATAGAGTTTTGCCGCCCGGACCGCGAGCGAGGAATCGGCCGTGCTCCTCGGACTGGAGTTCGACATCGGCGGGCGCGATCGCGATTCCATTCCTCTCCCGCAGCCAGGCGCGAGCCGCGTCCTTGGCGGCCAGCCTCTCGAGCAGCCATCCCACCCGGTCGGACGGAGACAGAGTAAGCGCGTACCAGGCGCGGCGCTCGTTCCTGCCGAGGATCAGCATGGCGAGCGCCTTCTGCCACACGGCCCCATGCGCCGTGAAGAAACCCGC
>DAISKN010000677.1:0-4012 GCA_036820975.1 Acidobacteriota bacterium
CTCGGAGACGACGTCGTCCTCGAGACGGAGCTCTCTTCGGACACGCCTTTCGTCCGCGCCGATCCCGCGCAGCTCGAACAGGTGCTCGTCCATCTGATCGTGAACGGGAGAGATGCGATGCCCGAGGGCGGGAAACTCACGATCCGCACCGAGAGCATGAACCTCGACGAGGTTCCCCCATCGTTCCCCGGCGCCCCGGGTCCCCACGTCCGGATCTCGGTGACCGATACCGGTCGCGGTATGGACCCCGAAGAGCTCGCGGTCCTGTTCGAGCCCTTCTTCACGTCGAAGAAGAACGGGGTGGGCCTCGGCCTCGCCACCGTTTACGGAATCGTGAGCCAGAGCGGCGGTCATCTCGAAGTGGATAGCCGCCCGGGCGCGGGAGCGACCTTCGCCGTCTACCTGCCGGCCGTAGACAATCCTCGACAATCTCCAGCCCTTCAGCCGAAATCCTGGCCAAGGCAGGGCCGTTCGCGCCCAACCTCCGCTCCCTCTGAGGTAACATCCTCCAAGACGGTTCCGGAGGAATGGTCCTTTGAAGCGAGCCCGGGTCATCCTTGTGGACGATCACCAGCTCGTCGTCCAGGGCATCAGTAAGCTTCTCGAGAACCAATTCGACCTCGTGGGCACGGCTGCGGACGGCCGGGCGGCGCTCGAGGCCGTCCGGAAGCTCCGACCCGACGTAGTCGTGCTCGACGTTTCCATGCCGCTCCTGAACGGTATCGATGCCGCGCGCCAGATCCGAAATCTCGCGCCCGAGACGAAGATTGTCATGCTCAGCATGCACGCCGACGCGATGTACGTGAGCGAGTCCTTCCAGGCAGGGTGCTCGGGTTATCTACTGAAGCACTCCGCCGCTTCGGAGCTCGTCTTCGCCATCGAAGAGGTGCTCAAGGGCCGCTACTACGTCGCTCCCGCGGCGGCGAAAGGCGGGAGCAAGGGGGCTTTCGAGGAGCCTCGCGCGAGCCGCTCGAAGCCGCCTTCGCGCTCTCCTCCGCTTACCCCCCGGCAGCGGGAGGTGCTGCAGCTGGTGGCCGAAGGAAAATCGCTCAAGGAGATCGGCCATCTCCTCGGCATCTCGGTGAAGACCGTGGAGTTCCACAAGGCCCGCCTCATGTTCGAGCTCGATCTTCACACCACCGCGGATCTCACGAAGTTCGCGGTCGCTCACGGCATCGCATCTCTCGAACGCTGAAGGCCGAGAGACAGAGTCCCGATCCCGCTCTGGACACGGCTCCCGAGTCGATCTCTCGCTCGAGTCTCGACGCGGTCACAGCTCGAGGCCCGGCTCCGCGAGAGACGAAGCCCGGATGCGCCGAGCGAGAGCGCCGTCGAGAATACGCTCCTGTCCGTCGAGCTTCACTCCGGCCGTCGCCACCCTCCCTGCCGCGAATATCGAGGACAGCTCGGGCGCTCCCACGAGCGGCCGTCCTCCCACGACGACCAAACGAATTCGACTTCGTTCGAGGGCGAGAAGAGTGTGAGCGGGATCCTCCGCCAGAGGCGGAACGACCACGAGATCCGCGGGCAGCCCAGGCGAGAGCCGTCCGGCCTCGGGGACTCTCAGCAGTCGGGCCGCGTTCACGGTCACCATGCGCAGGAGGTCCTCGGGCCGGGCGCCCGCCGCCGTCCTCGCTTGTCGGAGCTCTTCGAGAAGATCCCGCGCGCCGCTCAGGCGCGAATCGGTGCCGAGGGCGATGGCGGATGGATCCGAGGCGAGAAAACGATCGAGAGGCACGGTCCTTCCGAGGAGGAACAGGTTCGAGGAGGGACACCACACGAGCCCGGCGCGCGCTCGACCGACCGAGACCCAGTCGTCCGGGGAAAGCCCGACACCGTGAACGAGGACGGTGTTCTCCCCGAGGCAGCCCAGCTCGCGAAGGCGTTTCAGCTCCCCTCGCGCGCTTGCGTCGAACCCCTCGGCGAGGTGGATGAGAAACGGCGCGTCGGGAGGGGTCTTGCGATAGGCTCGCTCGACGTCGGCTTCCCGCTCCAGAACGAACGAGTGGGCCCAGCCGTAGCGTCTCACCACGCGTACAGGGAACCCGTTGCCGAGCTCGCGATAGAGCGGATTGTGGTGGGACACGGTCGTGACTCCCGAGAGGAGGTTCTTCAGCCCGCCGACGAACAATCGATCGCGCAGAGGGTGGGAACGGCCTTCGCGGATGCCGGTATCTTCCTGAAGCCGCGGCCGCATATCGTCGATCCAGAAGGCCGCGTTCTCGTACGAGTCGCGGAACTTCAACCGGCCGAAATGATTGAGCTCGAGGTGGTCGTGGGCGTTTACCAGTCCCGGGAGAACGAAAGCGCCTTCGAGGTCGACTACGACGTCGGAGCGTTCGGGATGCGCGTCGATTCCAAGAACCCGGCTTCTGAACCGGATGGACGAAGCGATGCGCCCCTCGGCGGCGACTCGCGCGTTGACCAGCGCTACCGCGCGCCGCCACACGAAGGCTTCACCTCTTGACGGCTCGGAGAACGACGAGGACCGGACGGCCGTCGAGCGGCGGCTCCTCGATGGCAACGATCTCGAGTGCCGCTCCGGCGAGGGCGTTCCGATGGTCGTCCAGCGAATGGGGATGGTAGGGAAGGCGCCACTTCCTCCCGTCGGCGGATTCGAACGTGCGCTGCCAGCGCCGCTCCGCCCAGGAGGGATGGAAGTCCGAGTAGACCAGCGACCCTCCCCTCCGTAGAACCCGGGAGGCCTCCCCCATGAAGAGGCGGAGATCCGGGAGGTCTCCCGCCATCAGCGACGCTATGACGAGATCGAATGCGTCGGCGGCAAAAGGGAGCGCCCCCGCGTCTCCCGCAATCAAACGCGCCCGACTTTCGTCGGAGCGCCTCAACATCGCCGTGGATTGGTCGAGCCCAATTCGCGTCGTGACGCCTTCGTCCGCCAGGAGGCGAAGGTTCCTGCCGGTGCCGGTGCCGACGTCGAGCGCTCGGTCGACCGGAAGCGGCTTCCAGAGCGCCTCCATCGCCGACTGCTCGACCCGCATGAGCGGGTTGTGGGCGCGGGGCGGGTAGGTCTCGGCCCAGAGAGCGTAGCCCTGGGCCGGCTCGAGAAGCCGAACCATCAGAACCCCGTGGTCTCCGGCCGCTGGTACTTCATGAGCCTCTGGAGAACGCGCAGCTCGTACGAGCCCGCGTAGAGCTCCAGGAAGTAGCGCCAGGAGCTCACACCTTTGAGAAGCGCCCGGCGCAGCGGCGTCAGTCTTCGATCGGTCGTCGTGGGATAGAAGGCGTTGAGGACCCGCTCGAAGTCACGGACCCTCCTCCGGACCTTCGGCCGGATCCAGGGCAGGCGATCTCCGCGGCGAAGCGAGAGCTGCCTCCAGTCTCCCGAGGCCCACTCCTCGAGCGTCTCGGGAAAAGCGAACCCGCTGCTGCGCGCTTCATCGTAAAGAGTGCCGTCGAGCGCGACCGGAGTGTAGACGTAGAGGATGACCTCCGTCGCGGGGTTCACCCGCTTCACCCGGCGGATGAACTCGAACGTGCGCCGGGTGTCTTCCTCGGGATCCGGGGGAGAGCCGAGGACGAAGGAGAGCTCGGGCACGATCCCGTGCCGGCGCATGCGGCGCGCGAGCTCGAGCGTGAGCTCGGCGGAGGCGTTCCCGCCCTTGTTCATGCGCGCCAGGGTCTCGTCGGAGCCGGACTCCGCGCCCGAGAACACCATCTTCAGCCCCGAGCGGGCCATCTTCCGGAACGTCTCCTCGGAATAGCGCATGAGCGTATCGACGCGCCCGAGCCCCCACCAGTGGATCCCGAGATCCGCGATCCGTTCCGAGAACTCCTCGGCCCGGGCCTCGGAGACGAAGAAGTCCATGTCCGTCATCTGAACCGCGTCGACTCCGTACGATCGAGCGAGATGCCTCACCACGCGCTCCATGCGCTCAGGAGCCTGGGCGAGCCAGCTGCGGTTCGACATCGCCACCACCGCGCAGAAGTTGCACGCGAAGGGACAGCCGAAAGACGAGTTGTGAACGACGGTGCGCGAGCCCAGGAAGTCGGC
>DAISKN010000678.1:0-4009 GCA_036820975.1 Acidobacteriota bacterium
CTGGTTCTCTCGACCCTCCACACCCTCGACGCGACGGAGACCGTCAACCGCATCATCGCGGTATTCCCTCCGCACCAGCAGAAGCAGATCCGACTCCAGCTCGCGGGAGTGCTGAAGGCGGTCATCTCCATGCGCCTCATTCCCCGGGCGGACGGCCACGGCCGCGTCCCCGCGGTCGAGGTGATGATCGCGACTCCCTTCATCCGGGATTGCATCATCAACAAGGACAAGACGAAGCTCATCCACGAGGCGATCGCCGCCGGCGTCTCCCAGTACGGGATGCAGACGTTCGATCAATCCATCTTCAACCTCTACAAGAAGGACCTCATCACCTACGACGAGGCCTTGCGTAGGGCGAGCAACCCCGACGAGTTCAAGCTCAAGATCCAGGGTATCCAGTCGACGAGCGACCTCGCCCAGGAGGAGATGGAGAAGAGCATGACCGACTTCATGGACGACAAGCCCGGTGAGGGAGCCGAAAGCCCGTTCGAGTTCAGCTGAAACGCCTCTGGGTTTCGCTCTCAAGCGCCTCGCGCGGAGAAGCCACAGCGAGGGCGAGCTCTCGAAAAAGATGGCGCGCGCCGGCTACTCGCCCCAGGAGATCGCGGACACCCTCTCGTTTCTCGGGGAGCGAGGCTACATGAACGACGCCGCCTTCGCCCTCGACGTCGCCCGCGCGGGCGCCGAGCGCAAGCACTGGGGGCCGGCGCGAATCCAGCAGAAGCTTCGGTCCCTCGATCTCTCCGAAAGCGACATCGAGGGAGCCCTCGTCCAGTCGTTTCCCGAGGGCGAGGAAGAAGCCGCCGCCAGGCGCGCCCTCGAGAAGCTCGGCCGCCGCGGCGGTCCCGGGGGAGAGCGGGGGCGGGCACGGGCCTACAGGCATCTGCTCGGCCGGGGCTTCTCCCCCGAGGTCGCGCACCGACTGGTATCGACGTGGGATTTCGGGGATACTGAACGTTGATTCAGGGCATGAAAGCGAGAGAGATCCGGAAAGGGTTCCTCGAGTTCTTCAACTCGAAGGGACACCGCGTCGTTTCGAGCTCGTCCCTCGTCCCGGTGAACGATCCGACGCTTCTGTTCGTGAACGCGGGAATGAACCAGTTCAAGGACCTGTTCCTCGGGCTGGAGAAGCGGGACTACCGCCGCGCCGCCACGGTGCAGAAGTGCGTCCGCGCCGGCGGGAAGCACAACGACCTGGAGAACGTCGGAGTGACGGCGCGCCACCACACGTTCTTCGAGATGCTGGGGAACTTCTCCTTCGGGGACTATTTCAAGAAGGAAGCCGTGGACTTCGCCTGGGAGTTTCTGGTCGGGCGGCTGAAGCTCGATCCGGACAGGCTCGCCGTCACGATCTTCGAGGGCGACTCCGCGGTTCCGCGCGACGCCGAAGCCTACGAGCACTGGACGCGCCACGTCGCGCCTTCGCGCATCCACGAGCTCGGCCTCGAGGACAATTTCTGGTCGATGGGAGACACCGGCCCCTGCGGGCCCTGCTCCGAAGTGCACTTCCACCAGGGCGAGCACCTCTCCTGCGCGGCTCCCACGTGTCTCGGCGTCGCCTGCGAATGCGATCGATGGCTCGAGATCTGGAACCTGGTGTTCATGCAGTTCGACCGGGCGGAGGATGGCGCTCTCGCTCCCCTGCCGGCGCCGAGCGTCGACACCGGAATGGGCCTCGAGCGCATCGCCGCCGTAGTCCAGGGAGTCGAGAGCAACTACGACACCGACCTCTTCACCCGCATCCTCACCGCCGTCGAATCCATCACGGGCAGGAAGTACGGACGCAGCGGCTCTCCCGACGACGTTTCGTTCCGGGTCGTCGCCGACCACATCCGGTCGACTTCGTTTCTCGTCGCCGACGGGGTGATGCCCCAGAACGAGGGCCGCGGGTACGTCCTGCGGAAGATCATGCGGCGCGCGATGCGCCACGGAAAGAAGCTGGGAGTCCAGGACCCGTTTCTCTTCGAGCTGGTCAAGACCGTGGTTCAGGAGATGCAGGACGCCTACCCCGAGCTCGTCCTCTCGCGCGAGTTCGTGGAGCGCGTGGTGCGCTCCGAGGAAGACCGATTCCGCACCACGCTGACCCAGGGAATCGCCGCCCTCGAAGAGATGCTCGCAACCGACGAGGTCCGGAGTACGAAGGTCCTCGCGGGGAGATCGGCCTTCAAGCTCTACGACACCTTCGGAATGCCGCTCGATCTCGCGCTCGACATCGCCGCCGAGTCGGGGGTGCGCGTCGACGAGGCTTCGTTCGAGCGGGAGATGGAGACCCAGCGCACGAGGGCTCGCGAATCCTGGAAGAAGTCAGCCGCCGCACCCGATCGCAGCGTCTACGGCGAGATTCGCGGCCGGTCGGAAACGCGCCCCGAATGCTACGGAAAGACCCAGCTCTCGGACGTTCACGTCGTCGCCCTCACTCGCGAAGGCACCGAGGTGACGGAGCTTCGAGTCGGCGACAAGGGAGAAGTGTTCCTCGACGCGACACCTTTCTATCCCGAAGGAGGAGGCCAGGTAGGCGACCAGGGCATCATCGCCGGCCCGGACGGCGTCGCCGGCGTCCTGGACACCAAGAGTCCGGTACCCGGACTCATCGCGCACAAGGTCGTCGTCCACCAGGGAAGCCTTGGCGTGGGGCAGAGCGTCAGGGCCGTGGTCGACGACAAATCGCGCGAGGGAGCCGCCGCGCACCATACGATCACGCACATGCTGCACGCGGCCCTGCGCGAGACTCTCGGCCCGCACGTGAAACAGGCGGGGTCTCTCGTCGGTCCGGGCCGCCTCCGGTTCGACTTCACCCACTTCGCGCCGCTGACGCCGGGCGAGAGCGAGCAGATCGAAGGACGGGTCACGGAGAAGATCCTCGAGGACATCGAGGTGCGGACGGTGGTCCTGCCCATCGACGAGGCGCTGAAGAGGGGGGCGATCGCGTTCTTCGGCGAGAAGTACGGCGAGAAAGTCCGTGTGGTTCAGGTCGCGGACTTCAGCATCGAGCTCTGCGGCGGCACCCACCTCGGGCGGACGGGCCAGGCGGGCCTTTTCGTGATCGTGAGCGAGTCTTCCATCGCTTCGGGCGTTCGCCGCATCGAGGCCCTCACGGGGGCGGCCGCGGTCGATTACCTGCGCTCGCAGAGGGCGCTCGTCGCGGGTGCGAGCCAGTCTCTCCACGTCCGGCCCGAGGAGATTCCGGCGACGCTCGAAAAGATGCGCGAGGACCTCAAGAGGAAGGAGCGCGAGATCGAGACGCTCAAGATGAAGCTCGCGCAGGGGGGCGGGTCCTCCGGCGCCGCCGAGGCGACGACCACCGTGGGCTCGGTCCTCGTCTGGACGCCTTCTCCCCTGGTCGACTTCGACAAGAGGCAGCACCGGCAGTTCGTGGACGACTTCAAAGAGAAGCACCGGGAACGCCCCTACGTCGCGATTTCGACCGCGGTGAACGACGACAAGGTGTCCCTCATCGTCGAGGTGTCTCCGGCCCTCCGGGAACAGGTTCGCGCGGACCAGTTGGTGAAGAGCATCGCTCCGGTGATCGAAGGAAGAGGCGGCGGAAAGGCCGAGCGCGCTGAGGCCGGTGGCCGCTTTCCCGACAAGATTCCCGAGCTCTACGAGCGCGCCAAGGAAGCGGTCCGCCTGGCCCTGGAAGGTCAGCGTGTGTAGGAACCTCGCCGGCATCGCGGCGTTCGCGATCGCGGCCTCCGTCGCCTCCCAGCGCGACGCCGCGGCGCAAATCTACGGGTACACGGACGAGAACGGCGTTCTCATCCTCTCGAACGTGCTCACCCATGACCGCATGCGCATGATCGTGGACGATACGCCGGAGAACGCGGGGACCGTGTGGCGCTACAGCGGGCAGTACGACCCCATGATCCTCAAGGCCTCGAGTCTCTTTGGAGTCGACTCTTCGCTGGTTCGCGCGGTAATCGCCGTCGAGTCCGCGTTCAACCGCTACGCCCGCTCCCACAAGGGTGCGCGCGGCCTGATGCAGCTCATGCCCGACACCGGCCGCCGCTAC
>DAISKN010000679.1:0-4009 GCA_036820975.1 Acidobacteriota bacterium
GGGAGTACTCCATGTGGAACGAGCCCCGTCCGCCGGTCATGGAGGTGAGGGTGGGCTCGTAGCTGAGCATCTCCGTCATCGGGACCTGAGCCTTGATCGAGGTAAGGCTTCCCTTGGGCTCCATGCCCTGGGTGCGACCGCGGCGGGAGTTGAGGTCGCCGAGCACGTCGCCGGTGCTCTCCTCGGGGACGACGATCTCGACGTTCATGATCGGCTCGAGGAGCGTCGGCTTGCACTTCTCCATCGCTTCCGTGTAGGCGAGGGAGCCCGCGATCTTGAACGCCATTTCCGACGAGTCGACTGGATGGTACTTCCCGTCGTAGACCGTGGCCTTGAAGTCCACCATGGGGAAGCCCGCGAGGAACCCTTTCACCCGAACTTCCTGAATCCCTTTCTCCACCGCGGGGATGAAATTCTTCGGAATGGCTCCGCCGAAGACCTCGTTCGCGAACTCGAACTGGGTGCCCCGGGGAAGGGGCTCGAAGCGGACCCAGCAGTCGGCGAACTGGCCGTGGCCTCCCGTCTGCTTCTTGTGCCGGCCGTGGGCCTCGAAGGTCCCGGTGATGGTCTCGCGGTAGGGGACCTTCGGCGGATGGAGGGTCACTTCGACCCCGAACTTCTGCTTCAGCCGCGAGACCGCTACCTCGATATGGAGCTGGCCGGTTCCCGACAGCAGAAGCTCCGACTCGCGGTGGAACTTGAGCATCGGATCTTCCTCGGAGAGCCTCTGCATCGCCTGGCTGATCTTCTCCTCGTCGCCTCTGGACTTCGGCTCGATGGCGAAGCTGATGACCGGCTCCGGGAACTCGAACTTCGGATAGATGATGGGAGCGTTCTTGTCCGCGAGGGTGTCGCCGGTCTGGCTCTCCTTGAGCTTCGCGACCGAGGCGATGTCTCCAGCCTGGACTTCCGCGACCGGCACCGGCTCCTTTCCCTGGAGCAGGGACACGGCGCCGAACCGCTCGCTCACGTCCTTGGTGGTGTTGTGGTAGGTGGAGTCGGACTTCACGATTCCGCTCATCACCCGGAAGAGGCTGATCCGTCCGGCGAAGGGGTCGGCGATGGTCTTGAAGATGAAGACCGACGCGGGAGCGCTCGCGGAAATCTTCCGGCTCACCGGGTTTCCGTTGGCATCCTTTCCTTCCACTTCGCCCCGGGCATCGGGCGCCGGGGTCAGGTCCACCAGAGCGTCCATCAGCGGCCTCACGGCGACGTTCCGGGCGCCGGAGACCCCGAGAACCGGAAACACCTTTCCTGAGACGACCGCGAGCTTGAGGCCGGTGAGGAACTCCTCGGGACTCAGAGCGCCGGTCTCGAGATACTTCTCCATGAGCGCGTCGTCCACCTCGGCGACCATCTCCACCAGGGCGCTTCGAGCGGCCTCGACGTCGTCTTTCATCTCCGCGGGGACGTCCTTCTCCTCGTGCGTCCCCTTGTCGTCGCCCTTCGAAAGGTAGGCCTTCATCCGGACCAGGTCGACGACGCCGCGGAAGTCCTTCTCCTCGCCCACCGGGAGCTGGACGGGGACGGCGGTGCGGCCGAAGGCCTTCTGGATCGACTCCAGCGCCCGCGTGAAGCTGGAGCGGTCACGGTCGAGGCGGTTGACGACGAGAATGCGGGCTTTCCCGCCCTCCTCGGCGAAACTCCAGACCTTTTCCGTCTGCACTTCCACCCCGGCGACGCCGCATACGTTCACCAGCGCGGCGTCGGCCACGTGGATGGCGACGCGGGCCTCCTGGATGAAGTTGCCGTATCCCGGGGTGTCGAGGAGGTTGAGCTTGGTCTTGTTCCACTCGCAGTGGGCGAGGGCCGTCGAAAGGCTGATCTGGCGGGCGATCTCGTCGGCGTCGAAATCGGTGACGGTGTTTCCCTCTTCGACTTTCCCCAGCCGGTTCACGGCGCCGGCGTCGAACAGGATCGCCGAAACGAGCGAGGTCTTGCCCGAGCCCCCGTGGCCCACGATCGCCACGTTGCGGATACCGGCAGTATCGTAGATCTTCATCCTGCCTCCGTCGGATTTCGAGGTCGCGAAGGAAACGAGAACAATCCGGACCCGACGAGCCGCCGAGAGCGGTCGTCTTCTCGTAGCCGAAAAACGCGCGGATTATAACATTCGGCGGATCGCGAAATCAAAATTCCGCGAGGAACGCGGAACAAAGCGCGATCGAGACTATAATCCTTCGAAGAGAGCGAATGAGCGCCCTTTCTGCGAGGCTCGCCTGGCCATGGCGCCGTCCCCGGATTGGGATCGCCTTTTCGCCGCGCAGCCTCCTCGCCATCCGGGCGGAGAACGGGGCCGGGGCAGTCCGCAGGGAGCTTCCGCCGGGATTGCTGGTTCCGGGCGCGGTCGCCCCCAACATCCATTCGGTGCGGGAGGTGGCGCAGCTCGCGGCGGAGATCGTCGACGAGCTCTCGGGCCGTGGCGCGACGGCCTCCGTTCTCCTTCCCGACCTTTCCGTGGCGAGCGCGGTCTTCCCTCCGTCGCACGCGGGGACCGAGCGCGATCTGACCTCGAAGCTGGCCTCCCGGTTCGGGGTTCCCGCTTCGGAGGCGCGCTCCGATTTCTGGAAGGGCGCGAAGGGAGAGGTGCTCGGAGCTGCGGTTCGCGAGGCCGTGGTTCGGCAATACGAGCAGGTGATCGAGGCGGCGGAGTGCCGGCCCGGATGGATCGACGCGGCGAGCCTCGTCCAAGTTCCTTCCTGGGCGGACGCCTCGCAGTCCGACCCGGGAACCATCCTGGTGGAGGCGCTGCTCTATCTCGATCACTACACGCTGGTGCTCTTCCGGGGAGGGGAGCTCCTCGACGTTCGCACCCGGCTTCGCTCCGGAGACGACGTCGACGCCGTCGCCGCCGAGATCCGGCGTCTTCCGGCGGTTTACGACCTTCCCGCCCTGGGAGCGGTGGAGGTTTCGGGAGAAGGCGCATCCGCCTGCGCCGGCATCCTTGCGGACTCCCGAGTGGAAGCCCGGTTGTCCCTCGCGGGCGACGGGGAAGAAAGGCAGCTCGAAGCGGGGCTCGAGGCCCTTCTGCGGCGGAGCTGAGCTCTATCTTCGATGAAGCAAGGCATAAACCTCGGCCGGCCGCCGGCGCGCTCGATGCGCCCGGTAATAGCGCTCGTCGTCGCCGCCGGAGCCGCGGCGCTCGCCCTCGGCTTTCTCTACAATCGTTCTCGCGTCGAGGCCGCGTCTCTCGCGAGCGAAGTCGCGAGCCTGTCGGAGTCGGTCATCGAGTTTCCGGCGGCCACTTCCGCGGATCGGGAGCGTGTCGCCGCCCGCCTGCGGCTCGCTCTCGACTCCGGGACATTGCGCACGGTTTCTCCGACGGCGGTCCTGCGTCTGGTGGAATCGGCGCTGCCCGAGGGCGTCGTTCTCGGAAGGCTCTCGTTCAATGCGAGCCCGCAGGAGAGTCTCACTCTCGATGCCGTGGCCCTCGGAGGCGACCTCGTGACCGAGCTCCAGCGCCGGCTTTCGGCGGCGCCGCTGGTGTCGTCGACGGGTCTCCTCGAAGAGCGCCGTCTCGCCGACGGCCGGGTGGCGGTTCGAATCCAGGTAGGTCTGGAGCGCCAATGAAGGCCGTCTTCGTTCTCGCGCTCCTGCTCTTCCTCGACGGCGCCCTTTATTTCGGGCTCCGGAGGTTTTCGAGCGAGAAAGCCGAGCTCGCGATCCAGCGCGACGAGCTGTCCCGGAGGGTCGAAGCCCGGCGCGAGTCCAGCGAGCGCGGCCGGAAGATCGAGGCGCTGCTCCAGGACGGGTCCCGATCGATGGGTGGAGTGGACGGAGCCCTCGACATCGCCGCGCTTCGAGATCTCCTGTCGCGCGCGGAGCGGAGCCTCCACATCGACAGGTTCTCCCTCGAGTTTCGCCCGGCGCAGGACGCCCCCAAAGGGCGGGAAGGCGGACGCATCAGCGCGAATCTCGGCGGCTCGTTCGATGCCGTTTGCGAATACCTCGCGCGCGTCGAGGAGCTGCGCCTGCCGCTCGCGCCGGACGCGGTGACTCTGAGGCCCGA
>DAISKN010000680.1:0-3992 GCA_036820975.1 Acidobacteriota bacterium
GCTCCGGTGTCGCGGGCACCGGCGTCAGCGGAATGCGCACCTTCGGCGGCCGCGGCTCGAGCGGCACGGACTTGCCCGCCGCGTAAATCGGGTGACGGCCCTTCGTCTTGAACCACTCGGCCGTCGTCGCATTCATGTGCATCTGCTCGACGATCTTCCGCCAGCCCACGCCGGTGTTGTAGGCGCAGAAGGAGATCTCGCCCATCTGGGTGGCGTAGGGGATGATGCACATTTCGGTGCGCCGGAAATCGTAGGTCCACAAGTCCTGGAACCACATTCCCGCGATGAACAGTATCAACCACTCGTCCGACTTGCGATCTCCGTCGGCGCATGCGCCCAGATGCCCCCCTAGCGCGCCGCCACTCTGCTTATCGAACTTCTTGATCAGATCGATTAGTCGAAACCCCTTCGGTGCCTTTCGCGGATCGTAGTTGCGGACCACGGAGAGCGCGGTCTGGAGAACAGTCAACGCCTTGCCGCGCGCGGTGTCGGTAATGAGACGAGCGTCGTCGAGAATACGCTCGGCGTTGATGAATTGAGTCAAGGGCGCCCATTCCTTGGTTCTTTTGCTCACCATGAGCGCCGTCGCCACACCGCAATTCGGATGACAACCACACTTCATGGTTCCCCAGTCCGCGCCCGGTCCCTTCAGCAGATCCGTCAGGTCGGAGATGGCTCCGGCCGCCGAGAGCGGAAACCAATCGCGAAGGGGCTCGGTCACCCCCGTCTGGCGTTTCACGTCCTCGGCCAGATGCGAGAGCGTGTAACGCTGTCGCGCTCGCGCGTCGTTGGATATTGCCTCGTCGCGTCCGGTGAAAGAGACGGGCTGGAACGCGATGAAGCTCACCTTGTCGCAGTTCTCGAGGGCGAAACGGATCACGGGGCCGACCTGATCGTTGTTCACGGTGTTGACGAGCGTGACGACCAGAACCACGTCGATACCCGCTTCGAACAGGTTCTCGATGGCGCGCAGCTTCACGTCGAAGAGGTTCTTCACCTTCCGGTGCGAGTTCGCATCATTGCCCACTCCGTCGAATTGGAGATAGGCGAGCCGGAGCCCGGCCTCCTTGGCCAGCCGGGCAAAGCCCGGCTCTTGCGCGAAACGGATTCCGTTGGTCGCGGCCTGGACGCTGTAATAGCCGAGGTTCTTGGCATAGACGATCGCGTCGAGAAAGTGCGGCGAGAGCGTCGGCTCGCCCCCGGAGAATTGAACCGACATCTGCCGCTTCGGTTTGATGGTGATCGCGTCGTCCAGAAGTTGGTGGATCTCTTCGCGCTCGAGCTCGTGAACGTAGCCCACCTGATTGGCGTCCATGAAACAGGGATCGCACATCATGTTGCAGCGGTTGGTGAGATCGATGGTGAGGACAGAGCCGCGGCCGAACTGAATCGACGAGCTGCCGTGATTTCGAAGTTTCGAGGGGGCCGGGTAATCTCGCCCTGGAAAGAGTTTTTCGATCCGCGCCAGAAAATCCGGATTGATGGCCAGCACATCGGTGAACGTCCCGTGAATCGGGCACGTCTTCTCCATGAGGACCTTGCCGTCGCGCTCGAGAATCTGCGCCTTGATCTCTCCCGCCTGCTTGTCGAGCAACGACTTGTAGTCCTGCTCACCGGCAAGGATGCGGTTGCGCGTAGAAATCACACATTCGGGGCACAGCGAATCGGTCGTGCGAGGCCAACCGAGCGGAGGCCCGGACCGCTGCCAGCTCTTGAGAAGGGGCTCGGGCGCCCACCCGGGGTGGATGGACTTCCCGACGAGCCGACGGTTCACTGACTGGAACAGCACCCAGCCGAGATTGGCCGCCCAGCGAAGAACGAGTTCGAACGGGCTCCAAAAGCTCATTGGCGGGTCCTCCTCGTCCAAATTGATGACGGCGACCTGGAACGTTTGCTGCGCATTATCACCCATCGTCCGAATCGCGAGAAGCCTATTCTCCTGATAGAAATAATCAGATTGGTCTGGATTCGGCCGAGAAAGCCGCGAGCACGGAGATGCGCATGAGACCGGGAGTCAGCCGTCGCCTCCCGCCATCGCGACGTACTCGCTGAACACAGTCCACAAAACCCGCCGCCGGATCCCTTCGAAGCCGGCCTCCCGAAGGGATTCGAGCACGGCATCCGGCGGAACACACCCGTCGATGGTGTCCCAGTAGTACTCCATGAGCGTTCGGGCTTCGGTACCGCCCGGACCGAGCTGCGCCAATAACGGCACGAACCTCTTGAGATACAAGCGAGTGAGCGCGTATCGCCAGCCGTAGCCTGGAGGCCGCGTGAGCTCGAGAATGACCAGCCGTCCGCCTGGTCTCAGAACCCGGTGGAACTCTCGAAACGTGGCCTTGAGGTCCAGAACGTGGCGGAGCGCGTACCCCATCGAAAGGAAGTCGAACGAGTGTCTCGCGATCGGCAGCTCTTCGGCTACCGCTCGAACAAGGGAGATGCCGATGGGACGCGCTTCATGCAGCATGCCGAAGCTGGCATCGATACCGGTGACCGAGACCGAGCCATCGGTGACGCTCAGGGCGGCCTGCGCCGTGAGACCCGTTCCCACGGCGACGTCGAGAACCCTCATACCCGCCGTCAACCCGGCTCTCTCGAGAGCCTCCCGGCGATATCGGAGACCCGAGCCGAACGACATGACCCGGTTGAGCCAGTTGTAGTGGGGCGCGGTTCGGTCGAAGAGATCGATCACGAACTGCCGACGACCATCGACGGACTGGCCGCTGCGCTCGACGTCGCCGCCCTGTCGATAGTCCCGGTAGTAATGCTCGAGCGGTGAGTGAGGCGGCAGGGGCGACGAGCTCATCTCCCGAATGGTATCACCGCGTGTTGAAAATGACCCTGTACCGGGCTACAGTTTCGACTTCTGCTCTCGATTCGGCTGGGCAGAAATATGCACTTTCATGTCGATAGGTGACCGTCCCCTCGAAGGCCGAGTTGCGGTCGTTACCGGCGGAAGCCGCGGAATAGGCCGGGCGATCGCGCTCGCGCTCGGAACCCGAGGCGCTTCGGTGGGGTTCAACTTTCTCGAGAACGCCTCGGCCGCACGGGAAGTCGAGGCGAATCTCTCCCTGTTGGGGCGCTGCTTCAGCGGGCAATGTGACGTCCGCGACGAGGGCCAGGTCGGCGGGTTCTTCGACCGCGTCGAGAAGGAGCTCGGACCGGTGGATATCCTCGTCAACAACGCCGGGCTCACCCGCGATAGCCTGTTCGTGTTCATGGACAGCTCCAGCTGGAGGGACGTTCTCTCGGTGAATCTGGACGGGGCGTTTCACTGCATTCGCCGCGTGGCGCGTGGAATGATGGTTCGGCGCTGGGGCCGAATCATCAATATCGCTTCTCCGAGTGGAATACGGGGAACTGCAGGACAGGCGAACTACTCCGCTGCCAAAGCGGGGCTCATCGGCCTCACGCGCTCGCTCGCGAGAGAGCTCGGGCCCCAGAGGGTGCTGGTCAACGCAGTGGCCCCGGGTCTCATCGAAACCGACATGACGAATCGAATGGAGGCGGGGGAGCGCGACAAACTCCTGGCTCTCGTGTCGCTCCGCAGAATGGGGAGCTCCGACGAAGTGGCGTCCCTCGTTGCTTTTCTCGCTTCCGAGCAGGCAAGCTATATTACCGGGCAAGTAATCGGCGTAGACGGAGGGCTGTCCTAATCATGGGTGCGGGATCGAGGAAGATGCGTGGATGACAGCGGTTTGAAACGACAGGTCAAAGATTCCATCGTATCGTGCCTCCGCCTCCGCATCGCTCCCGAAGAGATCGCGGATGATCTCACTCTGTTTCGGACGGGCCTGGGACTGGATTCCATCGACGCGCTGGAGCTGGTGCTCGAGCTCGAACGAAAGTACGGGGTCGTCATTGCGGACGAGAACGAAGGGAGGCAGATCCTGCAGTCGGTCAACACGATTGTCGACGCAATCGAACGGCGGCGCGCCGGGGGCGAAACGAGCGGATCCTGACATTGGAGAACGCCTTCACCGTCGACGTCG
>DAISKN010000681.1:0-3982 GCA_036820975.1 Acidobacteriota bacterium
GTCGTGGATCACCAGACCGACGAGATCCTCGTCTGGACCAACGGCGGCGGATTCACCCAGGAAGAGGGCGGGCAGATCGACATGGTGACCGTGCCCCGCCAGCCGGGATCGACCCTCAAGCCCTTCGCCTACGCCCTCGCGCTCGAGCGAGGCTGGACGGCGGCGACCGTCCTCGAGGACGAGCCCATCGCCGAGGCGGTCGGAAACGGGCTCCACAACTTCCGCAACTACAGCCGTCATTATTATGGGTCCGTGCGGCTGAGGGAGGCGCTCGGCAACTCCCTGAACGTGCCAGCGATCAAAACGATCCAGTTCACCGGGCGGACCGACCTCTTCGAGCTCCTGGGAAAGCTCGGAGTCACGAGCCTCACGGAGCACCCCGACTTCTACGGGGACGGCCTCGCTCTCGGAAACGGCGAGGTCAGCCTCTTCGAGCTCGTGTCCGCCTACGCGGTCCTCGCTCGCGGCGGAGTCCGCCGGCCCCTGAAGTGGAAGAGCGAGGACGGCGTCGGCCGCGAGGAACATCGAGTGCTGAGCGCGGAGACGAGCTCTCTCATCGCCGACATTCTCTCGGACCCCGAAGCCCGGGCTCTCGAGTTCGGCCGGAGCTCGGTCTTGACCCTTCCTCTGCAGACCGCGGTAAAAACGGGAACGTCCAACGACTACCGGGACGCCTGGACCGTCGGGTTCACTCACCGGTACACCGTGGGCGTGTGGATGGGGAACCCCGATCGGAGGCCGATGCACGAGGTCACGGGCTCGATCGGTCCCGCGCTCGTGTTCCGCGCTCTTCTGGCCGAGCTTCATCGGAACCGGGAGGGAAAGCCGCTCTACTTGAGCCGCAGGCTTCGTCAGATCGCGATCTGCCGCGAGAGCGGCGCTCTTCCCGGAGACTCCTGCCCGCGCGCTCTGGAATGGTTCCGCCCGGAGACGGAGCCTTCGTCCAGCTGCCCTCTTCACTCGGGAGGCGTCGTGGTCGCTGCCTCCCGGGGAGAGATCAGAGTCGGGAAGCCCTCGCCCGGGCTCCACCTGGCCCTCGACCCGCGGATTCCCGACGAGCTCGAGAGGTTCGCGCTCGAGCTCGTCGGCCTCCCGAAGGGCGCCCGGGTGGAATGGTGGATCGACGACCAGCCCTTCGCCGAGTCGACGGACGAGCGCGGACGCGCTCTCTGGCCGCTCAGCCGCGGCCGGCACGTGGCAAGGGCGCGCGTGTGGAAATCGGAAGCGGACGAGCCGACGTGGACGAACCCGGTGGGATTCCGGGTCAAGTAGGTTCGCTCCAAACCCGCTCCTCGACACTCGCGCCGGACGCACCGGCGATGTCCAGTACCGGGCGCTCGGTCAGAGCGCGCGCATCACGAAGAACTCATAGCCGTAGAATTCCGAGTATGCGTGCCAGACGTCGATTTCCCGCTGGACCTGAGAGGCGAGCTCCTGCGCGTCGGGCTCGCCTTCGTGGCGCTCTCGGAACGCCCTCACGTTCTGCTGTATGGGCCCGTAGTAATCGTCCCACCAGGAGGAGGCCGGCAGCGTGAAGTGCCCTACCGTTTCATAGCCGCAGTCGGCGATGGCGCCGAGCCGCGCCGGCACGTCGCGAATCGCCGGATACTCCCGCTCCCAGAAGGCCAGGCAATCGCTCGGGGGGTCGGGTTTCGTCCAGCAGACCTCGGTTACCGCGACGTGCCCGCCGGGCGCGAGCAAACGACGCCACTCGCGGAGGCCGGTCTCGAAGCCGATCACGTAGATCGCGCCCTCGCACCAGATGAGGTCGAAGGACGCGGGCGGGAGCTCGAGCTCGCGCATGTCGCCGACGCGAGCGTCGATCCGATCGGCGATCCCGAGGGCCCGCGCCTGCCGCTTCAGCTCCTCGACGAACGGCGGATGACTGTCGATGGCCACGAAGCGCGCCGGCGAGCTCCGGGCGAGCACGAGCGTCTGCGTACCCGTGCCGCAGCCGACGTCCAGCACGCGCGTCTCCGGGCCGACCCCCGGTACGAGCGCGAGCGCCCGAAGGGTGCTCGCGGCGTCTCCTGGTCCCTGCCGGGGCAGCCCGGTGAACACCTCGAAAAAAAGCGCCGTCATCCGGTCCTGGGTCACGTCTCCAATCCTTTCACGGGGAGGCCCCTTTGACAAAAACCTGGATACAGGCGTTAATGAATAGAACTCAAGCTCCAGTCGAATAAGCCCTGTTCCCGGACCCGGCCTCGCCAGGATGGCGATCTGCGGGGTCTCGAGGACATTGGTCGTAGGCGATTCGTGCGCGGAAACCTGAATCAGACGAAGCTACCCGCGATCATCCGCTCGTTCTACGCCGGACGGAAGAGCGGCATTCTCCATTTCTCGGGCCGCGAGAGCCCCCGGCGCATCTTCTTCGAGCAAGGCCGCATCGTGCGCGTCGAATCCGATGCCGAGTCGGACCGATTCGGCGAGGAGCTCGTCAATTCGGGCAGGGTCCAGAGGGCGGAGCTCGACTTGGCGCTGGAGCTCGCCAACTGCGAGGGAACGAGCGCGGGATCCGCCCTGGTGAAGATGGAGCGTCTCACGGCAGAGGAGCTGAAGGAGGCGGAGATCCGGCGAATGAGCGAGATCGTCCATTCCCTCCTGGCCTCGACCGAGGGCGAGTTTCGCTTCGAGGATGCGGAGCATCCGGTGGGCAGGGAAGACGCCTTCGAGATTCCCGCCGAGCAGGTGATTCTCGACGGCGTGCGGCGTATCGCGGACGCCGCCCTCCTGCGCACCCTGGTGGGAGACCTGCGCGCGAACCTGCGAACGACAGAGAGCTCGCCGCTGCCGCTGTTCAAGGTCAAGATGACGCCGGTCGAGCGCCGCCTCCTCGAGGCGAGCCGGGCGCGGCAAACCTTCAGCACCGAGCAGCTCCTTCACGGCTCGCGCCTCGGCGAGATCGAGACGCTGCGGGCCCTCTACGCCCTCCTCTCGATCGGGCTTCTGGAAGTCGAGGGACCGTCTCGGATGCCGCCGCCCGGCGACACGGGGAAAGCCGAATCGGCCACGGAAGCGGTATCGGAGCCGGCACCGAAACCGGAAGCGCGGGTGAGGGCGGCACCGCAGGCCGAGTCCGTTCCGCAGCGGCTCGGCCGGTTCGAGCTCCAGAGACTCCTGGTGCGGAACTCGACGGGCGAAGTGTTCCGGGGAAGAGATCCGGAAATCGATCGAATCGTAGCCATCAAGTTGCTGGACTTGACCGCGGCCCCGACCCCGACCGCACGCGAGAAGTACCTGGAGAGCTTCCGTCAGGAGATCGAGAGAGCTCGCCAGCTTTACCATCCTGGGGTCGTCGCGATCCTCGAAACGGGGATGACGGAAGACGGACGCCCCTTCCTCGTCACGGAGCACGTCCCGGGAACGACCCTTCGGGATCTGCTGCCGTCCGGTCCCCTCGCCATGAAACACGCGCTGGAGTTGGCGATCCAGATCGTCGACGCCCTCGCGCACGCGCATTCTCGCGGCATCGTGCATCGGCGGGTCAGACCGTCCAACGTGCTGGTGACGCCTGACGGCCGCGTCAAGCTGAAGGACTTCGGCCTGCCTCGCCTGGCGGACGCCGACTCGAGCGCCAGCCTCCCCTACCGATCCCCGGAGCAGATCGCAACGGGGAAGATCGACGCCCGCTCGGACGTCTTCTCGTTCGGCGTCGTCTGTTACCGGATGCTCACCGGTGCGCTTCCGTTTCCGGAGGATTCGTTCACCACCGTAGCGCGAGCCCCCCGCCCTCTCGATCCGCCGGCCCCACTCGAGAAGTACAGCAGCGGGTTTCCTCCTCGTCTGGGGAAGATCGTCCTCCGCTGCCTTTTGACCGAACCCCTGGAACGCTTCGCCGACGCCGGCAAGCTCAAACAGGCTTTGAGCGTTCTCGACGAGCCGACGTCCGCAGCGGACGAGAAGGTTGTGCCCGCGCCAGCCCCCAGGCCGTCCGCGCCCGCAATCGCGCCGTCACCACCGCCGCCTCGCGCCGCCACGCGGC
>DAISKN010000682.1:0-3974 GCA_036820975.1 Acidobacteriota bacterium
GCGCGGTGATACGCTGTCGAAGATCGCCCGCCGCTACGGCACCACCATCGAGGCCCTCGCCTCGGCCAACAATATGCGCTCGCGCACCATGATCCATCCCGGGCAGGTCCTCACCGTGCCCGTGCCTCCGGGCTCTCTCTCCGCTTACTCGAGCTCGGGAGCGCGGAAGTTCCGGGAAGCGTCGCGAGACAGCATCCCCGAGGGGGATCAGGAAGTCTACGTGGTCGCGCGCGGCGACACCCTGGGCGCGATCGCGGATTCGTTCCGGATGTCTCTCTCCGAGCTTCGCGCGCTCAACGATCTTCCGCCCGGCTCGAGCCGCATTCACCCCGGCCAGCGGCTCGTCGTCTCTTCCCGGCCGGAGGCGGCGCCGCGGTCGGCCCCGCGCTCCCCGCGTCCGGTCGCGAGCGGGGGTGAGACCTACACCGTCCGCTCGGGCGATACGTTGGGCACCATCGCCGACTCCCATGGGATCGGTCTTTCGACGTTGCGGCGCCTCAACGGGATGGGGAGCCGCGCGACCCGAATCCAACCGGGACAAACGCTCCTGGTGCGCGAGGCCGCCGAACCGGTGCCGGTGGCCGACGCTTCCCAATCCACCGCCTACCGGATTCGCCGCGGAGACACGCTCACGACGATCGCCCGGCGGTTCGGGGTGAGCGTCGAGGAGCTCCGGCGCTGGAACCAGATCGACTCCGACCGCATCGTCGTCGGGCAATCGATCACCGTCCGCGCGAGCGGCGGGAGTCAATAGCGGCGGCGAAGAGCCGGATCGTTCGGGGTTCTCGGCGCGGGCTTTAGGCCGAGGTCGCCCGCTGTGATATCGTTCCTCCGAGGAGAGGAACATGCTCGACGTGAAAAAGATCCTCTGTCCGACGGACTTCAGCGACGCATCGAAGAAGGCGATCGAGGTCGCCGTTCCCCTCGCGGAGAAATTCGGGGCGGAGATCCATCTCCTGCACGTGGTGCCTCCGATGCCTCATCTCGAGGCGAGCGTCACGGCTCACTTCGACGTGCCCGAGTACGAGCGAATGCTCACTGCCGACGCGAAGAAGAACCTGTCGGCGTTGGCGAAGTCCACCGGCAAGGTCAAGACCCATGAGATCCTGGCCCATGGAAGCGCCGCCGAGGAAATCCTGCGGGCTGCCGACGAGAACAAGATCGATCTGATCGTGATCGCCACCGCCGGCCACACCGGCTGGGATCGGGCGGTCTTCGGCTCGGTGGCCGAGAAAGTGGTCCGCCGCTCGCGGTGCCCGGTGCTCACGATTCGCCGGCCGGACGCGGCCCGGTAAGAAGCCGCCGCACTCGTCCGGGCTTCCGGGTTTTCACTTGACAGTATGCTAAATTTCTAGCATATTGCTCCCATGAGCAAGAAGACCTACCTCCGGCTCAGCAACCGGGAGCGCCAGATCATGGACATCCTCTACCGCCTGGAGCAGGCGACGGCGGCGGAGGTCATGGAAGGTCTCCCCGACCCTCCCAGCTATTCCGCGGTGCGGGCCACGCTTCGCATCCTGGAGGAAAAGGGCCAGGTGCGGCACGAAGAAGACGGTCCCCGCTACGTCTTCCGGCCCGCGGTGGCGCGGGAACGGGCGAAGCGCACCGCGGTGCGACATCTCGTTTCCACCTTCTTCGGAGGCTCGCCGGAGGCGGCGATGGCAACTCTTCTCGATGAATCGGCGTCCAAACTGTCGGATACCGACTACGACCGTTTGAAGGCGCTCATCGACGAGGCGAGAAACAAAGGAGATCGGGAATGAACGCTCTGGACGGATACGCTTTCCTCGCGGCGCTCGTCGCCGTCAAGACCACGCTCCTGCTCGTCGCCGCCTTCGCTCTGAGCTTCCTTTTGCGCAAGACGTCCGCCTCCGCGCGGCACGTCCTCTGGGCTCTCACTTTCGCCTTTCTCCTGCTCGTTCCGGGGATGGCCTACGTCTCCTCGGTGCAGCAGGAGGTGAGCATTCCCATCGCGGTCCTCGCTCCCGATCCCGGGACCGCCCCGGTCCTCTCGAATCCGACTTCCCCTCGCGCGCCGCGGGCCCGGAGCGAGCCTCGAACCGAGAAGCAGACCGACGCGGCCTCTTCGACTTCGATTCCCTGGTCCTGGTCTCTTCTCGCCGGCTCGCTCTGGGCCGCGGGAACCATCCTGCTCGTCTCCCGACTGGCGATCGGATTGAGCTCGTCGCGGCGAGTCCTGGCCGAGTCGGAGCCCGTCCGCGATTCCGAGTGGACTGAACTGCTCGATTCCGCCCGCGAGCGGCTCGGCGTGCGGCAAGCCGTCTCGCTGAGGCGAAGCGAGCGCGTGCACCTGCCCATGACGATCGGAGTGCTGCGGCCCGCGATCCTTCTGCCCGAGTCCGCCGACGACTACTCGACGTCCCGCCGCTCGGCGGTTCTCTTTCACGAGCTCGCGCACGTACGCCGTCGTGATTGCGGAAGCCAGCTCGTGAGCCAGCTCGCCGCCGCCGCCTTCTGGTGGAACCCCCTCGTCTGGATCGCCTGCCGCCATATGCGGCTTCTGAGCGAGCGCGCGAGCGACGATCTCGTGCTGGACGCTGGAGCGAAACCCTCGGACTACGCGCACGATCTCCTGGACATGGCCAAAAGCCTGCACAATCCGCAAAGGGGGCTTTCGAATCCGCTCGGGGGCGTCGCCATGGCTCACCGCTCCCGGTTCGAGGAGCGCCTCCTCGCGATTCTGGATCCGCGGATCGCGCGCACCGCCGTCTCGTCCCGTTTCGTTCTCGCCGCCGGCCTCGTCGCCTCGCCCCTGGTGCTCTCGCTCGCCCTCGCGGTTCCCACGGCGGCGCCGTCTACCACGCAGGCACCGTCGGCGCGGGCGGAGGAGCCGGAGAGCGCGGTGCCCGCGCAGCCCGCGCCGGCGTCCCAGCAGCCGGAAACACCACCAGCACCTCCGGCACCTCCGGCCCCGCCGGCACCCGACGAGCCGGAGGAACCTGAGGAGTCCGACGAGCCGCTGACCGCGGAGGAGCGCGCGGCTCGCGAAGTCGCGAAGGCCGCGCTCGCGGAAGCACTCGACGACCCCGAGGCCTCGGTCCGCGAGCAGGCGCTCCATGCGCTCGTACAGATCGGCGACAGCTCGGTAGCGCCCTATCTCGAGAAGGCCCTCGCCGATGCGAGCCCGGGCGCGCGGGCGCAGGCCGCATGGGGACTCGGGCAGATGCGCCGGGTCGAGTCGGTCGAAAGCCTCGTCGCGGCTCTAAAGGACGGCGATGAGGAAGTCCGCGCGCAGGCGGCATGGGCGCTCGGCATGATTCGAGACCCGCGGGCCGTCGCCGGGCTCAACGCAGCGGTTCGCGACGCGGAGAAGAACGTTCGCGCGCAAGCGGTGTGGGCTCTCGGCATGATCCGAAGCCGGGAGGGCGTCGACGGCCTCGTCGCGGCGCTCTCGGATGCGGGTCCGGAGGTGCGGAGTCAGGCCGCCTGGGCTCTCGGCATGATTGGCGACTCCAGAGCGGCGGAGGCGCTCAGTCGTGCGCTGAAAGACGCGGATGCGGACGTTCGAGCGCAGGCAGCCTGGGCACTCGGACGCATCGCGCGCGGCGGGGACGAAGGACCGGAGACCCCGGAGCCGAATCCGCCAGATCCGGATCCCGATACCCACGACCCTTTGGATGCCGCGATCCATCCGGAGCGCGCCAGCGCCCGCTTCGTCAAGGGCGCCGCCTTCTAATCTCGGGCACCTCGCCCGGAGCGGTCGAGTCGGCCGAGTCGTATCGTCTCGACGAGCGCTCTTGCCAGCTCCGCCTGGCGGTAGGGCTTCCGCAGGAACGCCTGCGCGTGGGCGCGCGGGCGGCCCTTCGACGGCTCTTCCGAATAGCCGCTGGTGAGGAGGACGGGGACCCCGGGGCGAAGCTTGCGGATTCGCTCGAGCAGGTCGCGGCCGGACATCTCCGGCATGACCAGATCCAGGAGCACCACGTCGATCGGCCCCTCCGCGCCGAGGACTT
>DAISKN010000683.1:0-3967 GCA_036820975.1 Acidobacteriota bacterium
TGGTTACTATTGTCGGGGGGGTCTATCCCGACGCGATCGCCGCGTGGTCGGTGCCCCCGTAGGATGTTCGATGAAGAAGTATGAAGCAGTCGCGCGAGCGGGAGCCCTCAGCCCAAGCGCAGGGCGAGCGAAGCGACTCCCGGAGCGAGAAGCGCTGGGGGTGGGGCCCCAGCGCACTGATCGAAGAGCGAGCGCGCATTAAGTAATGACCGAATATCTCGGAATTCTCGTGTTCTTCGCGCTCGCGGGGACGGTCGCCGGCGGGTTCGTGCTGCTGGCCTCGATCCTCGGACCGAAGAAGCCGTCGAAGGTGAAATCGGAGCCGTTCGAGTCGGGAGTGCCCTCTTTCGGCATCCAGGTCGGCCACATGTCGATCAAGTTCTACCTGACGGCGATTCTCTTCATCCTGTTCGACGTGGAGATCGTGTTCCTCTACCCCTGGGCGGTCGTCTTTCGCGATCTGGGCGCGTGGGGCCTCACGGGGATGTCTATTTTTCTGGGGATCCTGATGGTGGGATTCTTCTACGCCTGGGACAACGGCGCCCTCGATTGGAAGTGATATGTCTGCTGACGCAGGATTTCTGACGAGCCGGCTCGACGAGGCCATCGGTTGGGCCCGGAAGTTCTCTATCTTTCAATATCCGTTCGTAACCGCCTGCTGCGGCATGGAGTACATGGCCGCGGCCTGCTCGCATTACGACGTCGACCGGTTCGGCGCGGGCTTGCCGAGGTTCTCCCCGCGCCAGGCGGACGTGCTCTTCGTGGTGGGCACCATCAGCCACAAGATGGCGCCGGTTCTCCTCCGCATCTACGAGCAGATGACCGAGCCCAAGTGGGTCGTCGCCTTCGGTGTCTGCACCTGCACCGGCGGTTTCTACGACAACTACGCGACGGTCATGGGAATCGACACCATCGTGCCGGTCGACGTCTATATCCCCGGTTGTCCGCCGCGGCCGGAGTACGTTCTCGACGGCCTGCTGAAGCTCCAGGCCAAGATCCAGGACCAGCGCGAGACCGGTGAGCGACCGGCTCCCGAGCCGCGGCCGGCGGAGTTCTCCGTATGAATGCGGAGTCCCTGATTCAGGCCGTCGAGGAGCGCTTCCCCCAGGCGGTCGTCTCCTCGCACGCGTTTCGCGGCGATGCCACGGTCATCGTCCGCCGGGAGTCCATCCTCGAGATCGCGCGGACGCTTAGGGACGATCCCGCCTTCCAGATGAATTTCCTGATGGACCTCACTGCCGTGGATTTCTCAGCTTTCGGAACGAAGCCGTCTCCGGCATTCTTCGCATCGTCCGGAGTCGCGGTCCGCCCGTCGACCACGATACCCGACGAGGCTCCCTGGCCGGGACGGCCGGGGCCCGAGCGCTTCGTCGTCGTCTACCATTTCTTTTCTCTCGCTCTCAAGCATCGGCTGCGCGTCGAAGTCCCCGTCGACGAGGAGGACGCGGAGGTCGACTCGGTGACTTCCCTGTGGGGAGGCGCCAACTGGCTCGAGCGCGAGGTATGGGACATGTTCGGGATCCGGTTCCGCGGACATCCGGACTTGAAGCGGATCCTGATGTACGACGAGTTCGAGGGGCATCCGCTGCGGAAAGACTACCCGGTCAAGAAGCGCCAGCCACTGATAGGACCGAACAACTAGCAGGCTTATGAGATATCAAATTCAGCCTGCGCGAGCCGAGCAGGAGCCTTCGGCCCGAGCGCAGGGCGAGCGACCCGCCTTCGCAACGCTTCGGCGCGTCCGCCGAAGCCCGAAGGGCGGAGGCGGAAGCGAGTCCCGAAGCGAGAAGCGCCGGGGGTGGGGCCCCGGCGCATGGATTGAAGCACGAGGCGAGCACTAGGAAAGATGGAACAGCCAAAGCTCGAAACGCGCGAGATGCTTCTCAACGTGGGGCCCGCCCACCCCGCGATGCACGGCATCATCCGCATCGTCGCCAAGCTCGACGGCGAGCAGTTGAAAGACTGCGAGGTGGAGATCGGCTACCTCCACCGCGGATTCGAGAAGATGTCGGAGACGGTCGACTACAACGGCGTCATGCCCTATACCGACCGCCTCAACTACGTGTCCCCGCTCATCAACAACATGGGCTACTGCATGGCGGTCGAGAAGGCGCTCGGAATCTCCGTTCCCGATCGCTGCCACTACATCCGGGTGATCATGTCCGAGATCTCCCGCATCACGGACCACCTCACCTGCATCGGCGCCGGTGCCATGGAGCTGGGTGCGTTCACCGTCTTTCTCTACATGATCAAGGCCCGCGAGTTCCTGTGGGAGCTCGTGGAGATGGTGACCGGGGCGCGCCTCACCGTTTCCTACTGCCGGGTCGGCGGCGTCAAGGGAGATCTTCCCGAAGGTTTCGAGGAGCGCTGCCGGAAGGCCATCGAGGAGACGAGGACGGTCCTCAAGGAATCGGACATCCTCCTCACCCGCAACCGCATCTTCGTCGACCGCATGTCGGGAACGGGAAAGATCTCGACCGAGGACGCCATCTCCTACGGAATCACCGGGCCGTTTCTGCGCGGCTGCGGCACGGCTTACGACGTGCGGAAGGACTGCCCGTACGCGGTTTACGATCGGCTCGATTTCGACGTTCCCGTGGGAACCCGGGGGGACAACCTCGATCGGTATCTGGTCCGGATGGAGGAGATGCATCAGTCGATCCGAATCATCGAGCAGGCGTTGCGGGACATACCCGACGGCCCGTTCCTCGCGCACCCGGAGACGGGACGGGCAATCCCCGCGGCGGAGATGGTGGACGAGGCCAAGATGGGGAACATCGTCCAGATCGAAGGGGCGCGCGCGGTGGTCGATCCGACTCTCGACGGCGCATCCGAGCAGGAGCACCCGGGGATCGCCGCCGACGAAAAACGGGTCTTCCTTCCTCCGAAGGAAGACACCTACGGGAACATCGAAGGACTGATGAACCACTTCAAGCTCGTCATGTACGGCCATGGCGTGCGTCCCCCGAAGGGGGAAGTGTACTTTCCGGTGGAAGGCGCGAACGGAGAGCTCGGCTTCTACGTCGTGAGCGACGGGACGAACAATCCCTATCGCGTGCGTGTCCGTCCACCTTGTTTCGCCATCATGTCGGCGCTGCCCAAGGTCCTCGTCGGGGGCATGATGGCGGACGTCGTCCCGACGTTCGGGTCCATCAACATGATTGGGGGCGAGCTCGACCGGTGAATCTCTCCGATCTCGAACCAAAAGCGAAGGAAATCATTCAGCGCTACGACCAGCGCCGCGCGGCGACCCTGCCTCTTCTGTGGCTCGTCCAGGAGAGCTTCGGTTACGTCTCACCCGAGGCCGAGCGTTGGGTCGGCGGCCTCGTGGGAACGACCGTCTCCCACGTGCGCGAGGTCGTTTCGTTCTACACGATGTACCGCACGGCGCCGGCCGGCCGTCGCGAGCTCCGGGTCTGCATGAGCCTTCCCTGTCTCCTGCGGGGAGCGAACGACGTCCCCCACGAGATCGAGAAGCGCCTTTCGATCCGTCCCGGGGAAACGACTCCCGACGGAGAGCTGACGCTCACCGAAGTCGAGTGCCTCTGCTCCTGCGAGATCGCGCCGATGGCGCAGCTCGACGAGCAGTTCGTGGGGCCTCTGGATAAAGGAGCCCTCGACGATCTCCTGGGAGGCCTGACCCGCGAGCCCGAGCCCTTCATCACGACCGACGGGCCGATTCTCTCGACGCGGTTCAAGGACCCGGGGGGAACCTGGTTCGACGCCTACGTCAAGGACGGAGGCTACACCGCTGCCAAAAAGGCGCTCTCCATGACGCCGGCCGCGATCATCGAGGAAGTCGGAAAAGCGAACCTCCGCGGCCTCGGGGGCGCGGGATTCCCCGCGGCGAGAAAGTGGTCCTTCATTCCCAAGGACAGCCCCAAGCCGAAGTATCTCGTGGTCAACGCCGACGAGGGCGAGCCGGGGACGTTCAAGGACCGCTATATCCTCGAGCGCGATCCTCACG
>DAISKN010000684.1:0-3962 GCA_036820975.1 Acidobacteriota bacterium
TCGGCTGCGCGACGCCATCGACGCGAGCACGCGGTTCCTGCTGCTCGGCGGGACCAAGCCGGCGACCCAGCAGACGGACGCCCGGGTCGGCTGCTGCCGCGGACGGCTCTACCTGGCCATCACCTGCTGGGAGTCGAGGATGGACGGGCTCGTGGCCGAGAAGAAACCCTCCGGGATGGATCCCGAGGTGCCGGGGGAAGTCGAGGACGGCGTTCGCGAGGCGGAGGAGGTTCTGATGGTCCGGGGTGTCGGTCGCGAATCCCGCCTGCTGGAAGCTTTCGGCGGTAGGGCCGTCGTAGTGGGAGAGGAGCTTCGCGAGCCGGTCGAGGCTCGTCTCTGAAAGTCCGAGGGCTTTTCCCACGTCGCGCACCGCCGAGCGAGCCCGGTAGCGGATGACGTTCGCCACCATCGCCGCCCGGTCGCGCCCGTACTTCTCGTAGACGAACTGGATCACCTCCTCGCGTCTCTGGTGCATGATGTCGAGGTCGATGTCCGGAGGCTCCGCCCGGTCCTTCGAGAGAAACCGCTCGAACAAGAGGCCCATCCTCACCGGATCGACGGCGGTGATGCCGAGGCAGTAGCAGACGGCGGAGTTCGCCGCCGAGCCCCGCCCCTGGCAGAGGATCTCGTTCCTCCGGCAGTACTGGACGATCTCGTACATCGTGAGGAAGTACCCGCCATAGTCGAGCTCCTGGATGAGGTCCAGCTCTTTCCGGAGCTGACGGCGCATGTCTTCGGAGACCTCCCCTCCGTAGCGCCACCGCGCGCCCTCGAACGTCAGATGCTCGAGCCAGGCGGAGGTCGTGCTCCCCTCGGGCAGCCTCTCCGCGGGATAGCGATAGCGGATGTCCTTCAGCGAGAACTCGCAGCGCTCCGCGACTTCGAGGGTCCTCTCGACCGCTCTCGGGTCGTCGGCGTAGAGATCGCGGAACGCGATGTCGGTCTTGAGCGCGTACTCCGCGTTTGGCTTCAGGAGCCTTCCCGCGGTCCTCACCGTGGTGCCGTTTCGAATCGCGGTGAGAACGTCTTGAAGGTCGCGCCGCTCCCGATGGTGGTAGAGCACCTCCATCCCCGCGAGAACGGGAACCCCGCATCGGTTCGCTTCCTCGCGAAGGCGCTTCTCGTGGGGAACGTCGAGATCGCGCCGGTGCCGGGTCGCGAAGGCGTAGAGCCTCTCGGCGAAGGCTTCCTTGAGGATCTCGAGCGGACCTTCTCCGATCCAGAGGGCCAGGAGACCGCCCTGATGCTCCGCGATCTCCTGCCAGGAGACCCGCGACGTTCCCTTCTCGCAGCGCAGCCTTCCTTTGGTCACGAGACGGCAGAGGTTCCGATAGCCATCGTGACTGCTTGCCAGCAGCAACAGGGTGGAGCCATCGTCGACCGTGACCTGCGACCCGATGAGGAGATGGACTCCGAGCTCGAGCGCCTTCACATGGGCGCGCACGATGCCGTAGACCCCGTCGCGATCGGTGACGGCGAGAGAACGAAGCCCGAGCCGATGGGCCTCCTCCACCAGCTCCTCGGGATGACTCGCCCCCTCGAGAAACGAGCCATTGGACTTGCAGAAGAGGGGGACGTAGCTCACTCGACTCGGCCTTCCAGGAACCACCGTCGTCTCTGGCGATCGAAGAACACCCAGAACACGTCGCCCTGCTGCATCTTGATGAAGTAGTACTCGCGCTCGACCGTTCGCCTCCACCAGCCGCCCGAGAGGATGTAGGGGCCGAGAAAGTCGCGCACTGGCCCAAACTCGAGCCCCCGCAGGAGCCAGCCGTCGGGCTCGTGGCGCGAGCGCGGAGGGAGCACCATGGGCTTTTCGTAGATGCGGCGCACGAGGGAGCGTCCGGTCGATTGCGGAATCGATTTCTTCTCCGGCAGAGACGCGAGCGGCTTCCACTCGAACCTCGAGGCGGGAAGATGTCCGTCCCGGAGCCGGGCCTCGACCACGGCGCCGTCCCCGAATTCCGCCCTCAGGCGCGCGAAGGCTCGGTTGCAGCTCTTCGGATCCCGCTTCGGCTTCTCGACGATGAGGGAGAGCTGCTCGAACGCTTTTCGCGCGACGTCCGCCCGGACTTCGAGCTCGACGGCGCCGGCCTCGATCCTCAGGGTCTCGAGCCGCAGGCGCACGAGGCCGAGAAGAAGCGGCCCGTTCAGCGTCGGCTCGTCGGGACGAAGCGTCTCTTCGAGAACGCTCCGGTCGTCGAGCTCGAGCTTCAGATGGAGCTTCGCGAGCGCGAGGCTCTTCCCGTAGAGCTCCGAAAGCAGGTCGTCGAGGAGCTGCTTGACGAAGAAAAGGAGACGCTCCGACGCTGTCTCCGGTGAGGGAAGCTCCATCTTGCGGAGGAAGATCTCCTCCTCGGGCCTGGGCTGCAGGGGAGAGAAGAGCTCGCCGGTCGCGAGGCGATGGAGATCGTGCACCTCGGGACCGAACCGCTTCAGGAGTCCCTTCGGAGGCAGGCGAAGGAAGTCCGCCACGGTGCGGATGTGGAGCTTGAGGAACGTTTCCTGCGCGTCGGGAGGGATGTCGAGCCTCGTGAGCGGAACGCTTCGGCTCACGGTCTCCTCTTCCTCGAAACTCCGGAAGGCGCGGGCTCCGCGATAAGCTCGGGCGACGGCGTAGGTTCCGAAGCGGGTAAAACCCACGGCGACGGAAGCGTAGAACTTCGAGACCCGGAGCGTCTCCCGGATGGCCTCCGCCCACGAATCGAGAGACGGGTAGAGCCGCTCGAGCCCCGAGGCGTTCAGCCAGAAGAGGCCGGGAATGCCGGCGGGCTCGACGTCGGGGGTGAAGCGACGGAGAATCTCGGTGAGCTTCTCGATACCCTCCCGGACGGCGGCCTCGCTCACCGCTCCCGCGCGAAGCTCGGGCGAAAGCGCGAGCGCCGCGGCGTAGCGGTGACCGGGTCGGATTCCGAGCGCCCGTGCCTTCTCGTTCACCCAGAGGAGAACCGCCTGGGGCTTCTCCTCGGCCACGACCGCCATCGGCTTTTCGAGCCAGGCGGGGTTCTGCTGCGCCAGGAGTTGCAGGGGAAAGGCGGGGAGGTCAACGCAGGCCAGCCGGCGCACGGCACACCTCGCGGTAACGACGTCCCGGTCCACGGCGCTTGTCCTTGAGAACATCGATCTCGACCTCGCAGGGTTTGTCGGGACTCCGCCGCGCCTCGCAGCGGAGAGAGATGAGGGAGTTGAGAGAGCTCGACTCGCGCGTCTTCTCGGTGAGCACCACGACCGCGGTCGAAGTCTTCTGGGCCAGGCCGACGAGCTTGGTGATGAAGGGAACGGAGAGACTCTCGCGCTTTCTCCGCAGACGCTGGGCGCGCGGAGGATGCTTCTCCAGTTTCTCCTGTAGTGCGCATGGACCGAGGTCGAGGACCACGAGCCCGAAGCCTCCGGAACGGGTGAGCTCGACGACGGCCCGGCAGGCGGCGGTTCCATCCGAGACCCGCACCACCGCGAGCCGGGAAAGGTCGATTCCGGAATCCGCCGCGTCGGGAGGAAAGAACGTGCTCCGGGAGAGAGTCACCCAGGCGGCGGGCTCGTCCTTGCTCTGGGCTTCGAGAACGAGGCCGAAGGCGACGGTCAGATTCGCGGAGGCGCGATGACCCGAGATCTCGACCAGCCGTCCCGCGAGAGGCTCGAGCCCCCAGAAGTCTTCGGCGGGGGAGAGAAGTCCGGTCGAAAACGGTCTTGGGCTCGCCATTTCGATTTACTCAATGGGACCTATTGACCTGCGGACCTCGATGACCTTGCCCAGAATCCTGCACTCGCCGGGCTTGGGGACGATGACCGGAAACGCCGGATTCTCCGGATGAAGCTCGACCTTCTGTCCAGAAATCCGAAGGCGCTTGACCGTGGCCTCGTCTTCCACGAGGGCGACCACGATCTCTCCCGAGCGCGCGGTGTCCTGGCGGCGCACGAGAACGAGATCGTCGGGAAAGATCCCGGCCCCCGTCATGATCTCG
>DAISKN010000685.1:0-3961 GCA_036820975.1 Acidobacteriota bacterium
TCAGCGAGTGGACGAGGTAAAGCTCGACCTCGGCCGGATGGTCGCGGTCGAGCGCCAGGACTACTCTCCCGGGAGCGGGCTTCTGACGGATCTCCTCCGGGAGCCCGGGCTCGCGCTCTCGCTTCGAAACCTCCTCGAGATCATGCTGCTCGTGAGCGACAACACCGCGACCGACCTCTGCCTCCGCCACGCGGGCGGCGGCGAGGCGGTGACCGCGAGAATGCGAAAACTCGGCGTCGAGGGTCTCCGCATCGATCGGCCCACGTTCCAGCTCATCGCCGACTGGAGGGGAATCGCGGTTCCTTCCGAAGCGGAGCGCGATCCCGCGAGCTACGGCGAGCTCCTGGACTCCGTGCCCGAAGAGAAGGCCGGAAAGGCGGAGCGGGCGTTCGAAGACGATCCTCGCGACTCGGCGAGCCCTCGGGCGATGGCGGCGCTTCTCGAGAAAGTCTGGAAGCGCGAGGCGCTGTCCCCCGCGAGCACCGATCTTCTTCTCGACATCATGAAGCGCTGCCGCACCGGCGAAGGAAGGCTCAAGGGGATTCTTCCCGGGGATACGGAAGTCCGGCACAAGACGGGGACCATCGGAAGGTCGCTGAACGACGTCGGGATCATCACCCTTCCGAACGACGCGGGTCACGTGATCGTAGCCGCTTTCGTGAAGAAGTCGGACCGTCCGGAAGCCGAACGGGAGCGCGCCATCGCGGAAGCGGCGCGGGCGGCGCACGACTATTTTCTCTTTACGACGAAATGATCTCTCCGAGCTTCGCCCTCGCCGCGGCTGCACTCGTTTCTGAAAGCGCGTCTCGTGCTGCCCGCCGCCGACGCCCCCCTTCGATTGCCCCGGGCATGGTGCTCGTCGAGGCGATCGAATCCTGTCCGTGGGAAGCGATCTCGAGGTCCTTCGGCATTGTGAATCGCCCACGCTAACTCGAACTAAACAAGTGCCTTTGGCCTGGCGAATGAGATGGTTGACCAAGTCATAATATCTGACTAGTCTGGTAGCGATGAAAGTCGTGAGCGTCCACGAGGCCAAGACTCAATTGTCGCGGCTCCTGGAGCGTGTACGCGGTGGCGAGGAGATCGTGATCGCCAAGCGCGGGAAGCCGTACGCGCGGCTCTGCCCGCTCGGACCGCCGGCGCCGCGTCACCCAGGCCTCCTTTCGGGTGTCGTCGACGATAGTTTCTTCGAGCCCTTACCCGAAGAGGAACTCGACGCCTGGGAGCGATGAGGTTTCTTCTCGACACCCACGCTCTACTCTGGTGGCTCTACGACGATCCCCGACTCCCGAAACGCGTTCGGGAAATCGTCGGCGACGCGGCGAACGAGGTCCTGGTCTCGAGCGCCAGCGCGTGGGAAATCAGCACGAAGTCCCGGCTCGGGGAGCTTCCGAGCGCTGGCTCGAGACATCTCCGGCTGGGTGCACCGCGCCGGCTTTCTGGAGCTTCCCGTCACCATTCTCCACGGCCAGCGCGCGGGCACCTGGCCTCAGAGTCATAGAGATCCGTGCGATCGGATGCTCGCCGCGCAAAGCGCGCTCGAAGAGCTTCCGCTCATCAGTAGGGACCCTCGATTCGAAGACTTCGGCATCCGCCTGGTGTGGTGAACGCCGTTCCGCGTTTCGCAGAGAAGCAGCGAGACGGTTCAAGGCCTTGCGGTCAGTGTCAACCCGCGGGGACTTTCTCGGAAATCGTCTCCCACTCTCGATAGAGCTTCTCGAGCTTGGCCTTGAGCTCCTCGTGGGTCTTCACGATTCCCGCCGCGGAATCGGCGTCGTCGTAGAACCCGGGCACCGCCATCCGCCCTTCGAGGCTGGCGATCGCGATCTCCGTCTCCTCGATCCGGGACTCGAGCTGCTCCGCCTTCTGCTGGAGAGCGCGCGTCTGGTTCTTCGAGACCGCGGGCGGCGGAGGCTGCGGCTTCGGGGCCGGGCTCGCGGGCTTCTTCGGTTCCTCGGGCAGCGCCTCGAGGGTGACCGCCGGCTCACCGATCGCCTCTTTCTCCTTCGCCCGGAGGAAGTCCGAGTAGCTTCCCCAGTGGACCCGGATCTCGCCTCCGCCGATCTCCGCGACCTTCGTCGAGAGCTCGTCGAGGAAATACCGATCGTGCGAGACGAAGACCAGCGTTCCCTTGTAAGCCTGGAGCGCTTCGAGAAGTATCGCCTTCGAGTCGAGGTCGAGGTGGTTCGTCGGCTCGTCGAGGAGGAGCACGTTCGCCGGCTGGAGCAGCATCCGGGCGAGAGCGAGACGGCTCTTCTCCCCGCCGGAGAGGACCTTCACCCTCTTGTCGACGTCGTCTCCGTGGAACAGGAACGCCCCGAGGATGCTCCGCAGCTGCGGCACCATGGCGATGGAGGCGCTCTCGTTCATGTTCTCGAGGACGGTCTTGTTCTCGTCGAGGTCGTAGCGCTCCTGGCTGAAGTAGCCGGTCACCGCCTTGTGGCCGAGCTTCACCGTTCCCGAGTCGGGGGATTCGACCTGGGCCAGAAGACGCATCAACGTGGATTTCCCGACGCCGTTCGGCCCCACGAGAGCGAGCCTTTCGCCGCGCTCGATGACGAGGTCCGCCGCGTCGAAGACCCGGGTATCGCCGTAGGATTTGGCGACCCGCGAGAGCTCCATCACCACCCTTCCCGGTCGCTCGGGATCGGGAAGCCGCAGCTTCATGAGCTTCCTCTCCGGGGGAACCTCGATCACGTCGATTTTCTCGAGCATCTTGACGCGGCTCTGGACCTGTTTCGCCTTGGTCGCCTTGTAGCGGAAGCGCTCGACGAAGCGCTTGGTGCGCTCCATCTCCTCCTGCTGCCTGGCGGCCTTGGCCCGGAGCTCGGCCAGGTTCGCGGCGCTCACTTCCAGGAAGCGGCTGTAGTTACCCGTGTAGTCCACGAGCTTCCGGCGGTCGATCTCGGTGATCCGGGTGACGACGCGATCGAGGAAATACCGATCGTGGGAGACCAGCACCACGGCGTGGGGATAGGCCGCAAGGTATTCCTCGAGCCAGTTCCGCGCCTCCAGATCCAGGTGATTCGTGGGCTCGTCGAGGAGAAGCAGGTTCGGCTGCTGCAGGAGGAGCTTCGCGAGGGCGATGCGCATCTGCCAGCCGCCGCTGAAGGTCTCGGTTTTCCTGTCGAGCTCCGAGGGCTTGAAGCCCAGGCCGAGAAGAACCTCTTCCGACCGAGCCTCGATGCTGAAGCCCCCGTGTCGGTCCCATTCGTCCCGGCATTCTCCGTAGCGGGCGATGACCGCTCCGTGCTCGGGGCTCTCGGGGTCGAGGTCTCCCATCCGGTGCTCGAGCTCCTCCATCTCGACGCCGAGGGCGAGGACCGAGGCGAACGCCGAGAGCGCCTCCTCGCGGAGTGACTTTCCCGCGTGGGCCAGGCCGTCCTGGGGGAGGTAGCCGACCGTCGTCTGCCGCGGCATGGTGATCGAGCCCTTGTCGGGCTGCTCCGCCCCGGTCATGAGGCGAAGGAGCGTCGTCTTCCCCGAGCCGTTGGGGCCCGCGAGCCCGACCCGGTCCCCGGTCGAGACGTTCCAGGTGACGTCCTCGAACAGGGTCCGCCCCGAGAACTGCTTGGTAAGGTTCTGTACTTGGAGCATGTCCGGACAACAAAAAGCCCGGCCCTCGCGAGCCGGGTTTCGCCACAATATAATAGCCTGCTTCCACGATTTCTGCGGAGGGACATGAAAGCACCGGTCTTCTTGCTCGGAGCGCTCCTGCTGTCGTCCCCTCAGGGGGCGCCCGTCGACGAAGCCCGACGACAGGCGAATCGCGGAGTCGCTCTTCTCGAGCAGTTCCGATTCACCGAGGCGGCGGCGGCCTTCGAGGAGGTGGTGCGGGCGGCCCCCGATTCCGCGGCCGGATATGTCAACCTCGGGATCTCGTACTTCAACGAGCGCGACTTCGAGAAGTCGCGGGCGGCGCTCGAGAAAGCGAAAGCGCTCGCCCCCGAGAACCCGTACG
>DAISKN010000686.1:0-3939 GCA_036820975.1 Acidobacteriota bacterium
CGCCACCCACCCGTGCACAACCGCTGCCATCCGTGCCGGCAGGGGCGACAGGTCGAGCTCCACCTGGGCGGTCTCGTCGGCCGGCGGCTCTTCCGCGACCTCCAGCCAGGCGTCCGACAGACCCGCCGCGAGAGCGTCGTTCGGCGCCTTCGCGGAGAGTCCCTCGAGGAGAGAACGGGCCTCCGCTCCCTTTCCCGATTGCTGCAGCAGTTGCGCGAGGCGATCCACCAGGACCCGATCTTCCTGAACGGCGATCGCTCTTCGCAGCCATCCTTCCGCGGCATCCGGATTGCCGCGCGCGCTTTCGGCCTCCGAGAGACGCACGTAGCTCTTCGTGTTTCGAGGATCGATCTCGACCGACTTTCCGAAGGCAGCGATGGCCGAGTCCTGTCGGCCGAGGGTCTGTAGCGCCACCCCGAGGCCGTAGTGACCGTCGAAGCTTCCTTCGTCTAGCGCGACCAGGCCCTCGAAAACCGCCACGGCCTCCTTCGCTCGACCCGCCTCCAGCAGGAGCTCGCCGTAGAGCGCGTAGGTCCTCGGGATTCGCGGCTCGCGGACGAGGATGTCCTTCAAATCGGCGAGAGCATTCTCGAAGACCGCGCCATCCTCGGGGCGAAGGCTCTGGACCGCGGGATCGTTCAGCACGCGATAGACGTCCAGCCGATCTTTGGGGTCGGGAAGCTCGCCCATGGCCGAAACGGTCGGCCCCGCGTACCCGAGGCTCTCCAGCTTTCGGAGCGTCTCTCGATCCAACTTCCCCGGCACGATGGGGGACGAGGCCTCGAGCTCGCTCGCGAGCGCTCTGGCGACGTCCGGAAGCTCTTCGATCAAGTTCTTCGTTTCCTCCGGGTCCTTGGAGAGATCGTAGAGCTCCGGCCTGGGCGCCATCACCAGCTTGTGCGGCCAGCGGGTCAGGCTCCGGAGCTCGCTCCACCCGTAGTGAAGCCGGGGTACGAAGGTCTCCGCGTAGAGAGGCCGTCCCTCGGAAGGCCTCGTTCCCGGCATCGTTGGCAGGCGGAGGATCTCGAGGATCTGGGACGCGATCCCGGTGATGTGCATCGGGTGCGCGATGCGTTTCCCCGCCGGCGCTCCAGGGTACCGGTGGAGCAGCGGAATCCGGAGAGTCGACTGGTACAGGAAGAGACCGTGCGTCAGCTCGCCGTGCTCGCCCAGGGACTCTCCATGATCGGCGGTCAGCACCACCAGCGTCCGCTTCGTGAGATCTCGCTCGTCGAGGAACGAGAGAAGCCGTCCCACGAGTGAGTCGACATAAGCCACCTCGCCTCGATAGCCCGAAAGGTCAGGAGCCTCGTACGGGGTGTGCGGGTCGTAGAAATGGAGGAAGAGGAAGAACGGGCGCGGGCTTCCTCCTCGAGATCGCATCCACTCGAGAGCTTTCTCGAGGACCGATTCCCCGCGTCTTTGAGCGACGAATCCGGAGACTCCCTGGTCCTCTCCTCCTTCGACGTCGTCGTCGTAGAGATCGAAGCCGCGGTCGAGTCCGAAGCGCGAGTCCAGAACGAAGGCGCCGACGAAGGCCGCGGTGTCGTAGCCCTGGCCCTTCAGGTGGGCCGCGAGTGTCGTGAAACGGTCGTCGAGATAGAACCCGACGTTGTCCCGGACTCCATGGGCCACCGGCGTCAGGCCGGTGAAGAGCGACGCATGGGAGGGAAGTGTCGTCGGGGCGACGGTCGATACGTTCTCATAGAGGACACCCTCCGACGCCAGCCGATCCATGTTCGGCGTTCGAAGGACGCCGGCTCCGTAGCTCGAAAGGTGGTCGGCGCGGAGAGTATCGACGCTCACGAGGACGAGGTTCCACCCCCTGGGACCGGTATCGCGGACGAGCCGTGCCGCGACGAAGGCCGCGGCGGCGAGTGCGGCGAGCCCCAGGGCGCCCGCCAGGGACGTCCGCGAATGGCGCGGCTGCTGTTCCCTTTTTCGTCGCGCCATCACGCTATACTAGTGCAAATGTTCGGACTTATCCTCGCGAGCGCGCTTCTGGCGCCTCCCCAGAATCCCGTCGACAGGCTTCCCGAGCACCACCGGAAGTGGCTCCTGGAGGAGGTTCCTTACCTCATCAGCGAGGTCGAGCGGAACGTGTTCCTCGGCCTCGAATCCGAGCAGGAGCGGGAGGCGTTCGTCGAGGCCTTCTGGCGGAAGCGGGACGAGAACCCGGCTACGCTCGAGAACGAGTACCGCGACGAGCACTACAAGAGGCTCGCCTACGTCAACGAGTTCTTCGGGCGCGACTCCCCCGGTCCGGGCTGGCGGACGGATCGCGGCCGCTACTACCTCCTTCTCGGGCCGCCGCGGAACCGGCAGAATTTCGATGGAAGCGACGCCGTCTACCCCGCGGAGCTTTGGTTCTACGACAACCCGGACCTGAAGGGCTACGGTCTTCCGCCGTTTTTCTCTCTTCTCTTCTTTCGCCGTCACGGCGCGGGGGAACTGGAGATCTATAGCCCGGTCCTCGACGGCCCCCAGGCTCTGCTGACGGGAACGGACACCAGGAGCTCGGACTTCCGCCAGGACATCGAGCGCGCCTACGACAAGCTCTACCAGGTCGACCCCGAGCTCGCGCAAGCTTCCCTGTCCTTCCGCACCGACGAGGGCGACACCGCCCAGTTCTCGGGTGTCTCCTTCGGCACCATGGCACTCATGGATGACATCGTCGGTATTCCTTTCCACGGACTCGACACCAGCTATGCGGAGAGGCTCGACTTCGAGCGAGGCGCCGTCGAGAGCGACTATCTGTTCCGTTATGTCTCCAGCGTTGGGGCGATCGACGTCCTCGAGGGAGACGCCGGAGTCTCGTTCGTCCACTGGATCATCGAGATGCCGCCGGAAACCATCGCCTTCGTGCTCGATCGCGAGAAGGGGGTCTACGGCTCTCTGTTCATCGTGTCCGTCGAAGCCGTCCTTCGGGACGACCCCAACGTCGTCGTGATCCAGAGCCGCAACGAATCCTTCGTCGAGCTCAAGGAGTCGGAGCAGGCGTCCCTTCATCGTCCGTTCGCGTACTCGGGAATGACTCCGCTCGTGCCCGGCGCCTACAACTTTCGCGTGATCCTCAGAAACCGCGCGTGCCCAAGCCGCGTCGAGAAAGAGTGCATCAAGAGCTATACCCTCCTCGACCAGGAAATCGACGTGCCCGAGCAGACGGGAAAAAGCCTCCGCGGGCTCCTCGTCGGCTATGGCTCGGAGGCGCGCGGTGGCGCTCCGCTCTATCGAGCTTATCGTGTCGGCTCTGTCGAGGTTCTTCCCAACCCGAGCTCCGTCTTCGCCATCGGAGAGACGATGACCGTCGCCGTGGTGCACCACGCGCCGGAGTCTTCTCGAATCCGGCTCGTGGTCGAGAGCCAGGAGCCCGGAGGCGGCACGATGATAGACCAGAACGTCGCCCTGAAGGAGCGTCTCGCGAGCCCTCTCGTGCAGGAGCTCTCCCTCGAGAACTTCCAGGGAGGCCGGTTCCTGCTGCGCGCGGAGCTCGTCGACGAGAACGGAAGCGTCGTGGAGCAGGCATCCGCTTCGTTCACCGTCTCCCCGCGGACGTCGATTCCCCGGCCTCTCTCGCGCGCCGCGGCGCCGCAGGTCCGCCCCGAGATCCCCGGGCTCGTCTCCTCGATGCTCGGAGAGCAGTACCTGGCGCGGAACGAGCCCGGGAAGGCACGCGAGAAATTCGAGCAGGCGCTTCACGAGAACCCGAAGCTCGGACTCGCGCGAGAGCATCTGGCTCGACTCGCCGTCCAGGAGGGAGACTACGAGAAAGTGGTGACCCTGCTCGAGCCCTTGTACGCGGTGGTCAAGGACCGCTACGAAATCCTCGCGCCGCTCGGAGAGGCTTACTTCCGTCGGGGTGATTTCGCCCGGGCGGCGGAGCTGCTCGAAAAAGCCTTGCCGCTGCGGCGGCCCCAGCCCTCGCTCTTGAACGCCCTC
>DAISKN010000687.1:0-2888 GCA_036820975.1 Acidobacteriota bacterium
GAACACCATGCCGGGGAGTAGCCTCTTTCCCATGCCCGGGGTCCCGTAGTGCGGCACCTGGGGAGCCTCGTGAAATCCTCGTCCGATCCCGTGCCCGACGAAATCGCGAACCACGGAGAAGCCGAGAGGCTCCACGTGCGACTGGATGGCGTGGCCGATGTCCCCGAGCCGCGCGCCCGCCTTTACCGCCTCGATTCCCAGGCGGTTGGCCTCGAGCGAGGCCACCAGCAAACGCATCGCTTCCGGGCTCACCTCTCCGACGGGGATGGTCGCGGCGTTGTCGCCGTGGAAGCCCTCGACGATCAGGGTGACGTCGATGCCGATGATGTCGCCTTCGCGAAGGACCTGCTTCGCGCTGGGGATTCCGTGGCAGATCACCTCGTTCACCGCGGTGCAGATACTTTTCGGGAAGCCGCGATAGTGAAGAGGCGCGGCCACGACCCCCTCGCGCCGGGCGTAGTCCACTTGCAGGTCGTCGATGTCCTGAGTCGTCATGCCCGGCTCGACCTGGCGGACGATCCACTCGAGGCACTCGGACGCCATGCGGCCGGCGAAGGCCATGGTCTCGAGCTCGGCGCGGCTCTTGATGAAGATCTTCCCGCTCGATTCGTAGAAGCTAGTGTTCTGTTTCACATCCGTATTGTATCTTTGATATCGTAGGTCCCAGAAACCTGACGGGGGAATCATGATACGGAAACACTACGATGCGAGGAAAGTGTGGCTCCTGGTCCTGGCGGCTGCGGCGACAGCCGCGTCCGCATCGGCGGAAAAGAGGCGCCTCGACTTTTCGGACATAGCGTCCTTGCGGGACGTCTCCGACGCGCAGATCTCCCCCGACGGAGAGTGGATCGCCTACGTGGTGAGGACGACGAACCTCGAGAAGGACCGGAGGTTCGGGGACATCTGGATGGTCAGCTGGGACGGCACCCGCACCCTGCAGCTCACTCACACCGCGGACGCCGGCGAGAGTCGGCCTCGTTTCAGCCCGGATGGAAAGTACCTCTCGTTTCTCGCGTCGCGAGGCTCGGGAGACGATGAGGACAAGCAGAAGTCGCAGGTCTGGGTCCTCGACCGAAACGGAGGCGAGGCGCGGAAGCTCACCGACTTCCCGGGAGGCGTCTCCGACTACGCATGGTCTTCGGACGGAGGGAAACTCGCGGTCATCGCCTCGGACGCCGATCCCGAGGAGATCGAAAAAGAGAAGGACAAGTCGGGGAAGGAGAAGACTCCGAAGCCCATCGTGATCGACCGGTATCAGTTCAAGCAGGACGGAGACGGGTACCTAAAGCGACTGAGGGATCACCTGTATCTCTTCGACGTGACGACGGCCAAATCGGAGGTTCTGACCGCGGGAGATTTCGACGAGTCTCACCCCTCGTGGTCGCCCGACTCGACGCTCATCGCGTTCTCGTCCAAGCGCGGAGGCGATCCGGACCGACACGAGAACACCGATCTCTATGTGATCGAGGCGCGGCCGGGGGCGGCGCCGAGGCAGGTAACCCGCTTCACCGGTCCCGACGGCGACTTCGGAAGTCCCGCGGCGTTCAGTCCCGACGGGAAGCTCCTCGCGTATCTCCGCGGGTCGTCGCCGACGTACTCGTCCTACGACATGGCGAGGCTCGCGGTGGTCCCGGTCGGGGGAGGCGAGGAGCGCCTCGTGGCTCCGGATCTCGATCGGGCGGTATCCGATCCATCGTGGTCTTCGGACGGGAAGTCGATCTATTTCCTGCTCGAGGACGACCGAAATCAGATGGTCGCGAGAGTCCCCGCCGCCGGCGGCGCCGTCGAGCGCTTCTCGGAGGCCCCGGGTGTCGTCTACGGCATGACCCTCGGGAAAGGCGCCGAAGGGGATCGCGTGGCGGCCGTGTCCTCGAGGCCCCACCAGCCCGGGGAGGTCATCGCTCTCGAGGGAAAGACCCCGCGGGTGCTCTCGAGCCACAACCGCGAGCTCATCGATCAGATCGATCTCGGCGTCCTCGAGGGAATCGAGTTCGAAAGCCGCGACGGAACGGTGGTCCATGGGATCCTGGTGAAGCCCCCGGGCTACCAGCCAGGACGCCGGTACCCGACGATCGCCTACATCCACGGAGGCCCGGTGGGGCAGGACGGGTTCGAGTTCGACGTCACCTGGCAGATCCTCGCCGCCAAAGGCTACGCGGTGGTGGCGCCGAACTATCGGGGAAGCTCGGGCCGAGGACTCCAGTTCACCCGGGCTATCAACGCCGACTGGGGGAACCTCGAGGTGCAGGACGTCATCGCCGCAGTCGATCACCTCGTGGCCCAGGGGATCGCGGACCCCGAAAGGCTCGGCATCGGGGGATGGAGCTACGGCGGCATGACCACGAATTACACCATCGCCACCGACACCCGCTTCAAGGCTGCGGTGAGCGGAGCCGGGGTCTCGAACATGCTCGCGGCCTACGGAACCGACCAGTACATCCGCCAGTACGAGAACGAAGTCGGGCTTCCGTGGAACGACATCAAGCCTTACCTCAAGATCTCCTACCCGTTCTACGAAGCCGAGCGCATCAAGACGCCGACGCTTTTCATGTGCGGCGAGTACGACTTCAACGTGCCCCTCATCAACTCGGAGCAGATGTACCAGGCCCTCAAGAGCCAGGGCGTCGAGACCCAGCTCGTCATCTACCCCGCGCAGTATCACGGGCTCACGAGACCGAGCTACCTGCGCGACCGAGCGGAGCGCTACGTCGCCTGGTTCGACCGATTCCTGAAGGGCGAAGCCACCAGCGGCGCTCCCTGACGCCGAGCGCGACGCGTCAAATCGCGCGTTGCCTCAGAGCCGAGACCTCGGAGAGGGCGGTGAAATCCCGGTCCTTGTGGAGGACCACGAGATCGTTGCGGAGTGCGCAGGCTGCGATGAGACAATC
>DAISKN010000687.1:2898-3933 GCA_036820975.1 Acidobacteriota bacterium
AATCCACGCTGGAGCGGAGGGTAACCCCCCCACGCCTGCCGGTCCGATAGAGCGCGATTGCTTCGAGGAACAGACTCTCGGTCATCGGTGTTTCGACGACCGGAAGCGACAGGATCGCCTCGCGGGCAATCTGAAACGCCTTCTCGTCCCGAAAACCCTGAAGGACTTCCTGGACCACCGGGAGACAGGTCGCGACCTCGTCGATGTCGACCACGGAGCGCAGGTCGAGCGCGCCTTCGGTCTTGAACGTCTCGATCCAAACGGAAGTGTCAACGAGAACCAACGCGCTTCCCTTTGGGCTTCTCGGCGACCCGGTCGGCGTCGCGCCTCATCTCCGACAAGCTTCCCTCCCAGAGGCCCCGCCCGGTGAGCTCGAGGATACGGCCTGCCCGAATCCGGCGAGCGTAGTCGAGAAGTGCGCGGTTCACCGCTCCCGAAAAGGTTCTTTCGCCGCTGAGGCGGGTTACCTCTTTCAAGAGCTGCTCATCAAGCACAAGATTCGTGCGCTTCATGCGCACAGTGTAGCACAACCGCTCCAAACGGTCAGCGGGTCCGGGACGATTCCTCGACCAGACAACGGCTCGGCGCCGTGTATAATGATCTCATCGCACCCGAAAACCCATGGAACGCGAGCCGGCCCTGCGCCGAATCGAGGAGACCATCGGCCCTTTCATCGGCCGCCACATGGCGAAAGCCTCTGTGCAGGTCCAGTGCCAGCGGCTCGGCATCACGGACGGTAACGTCAGCGCGCCGCAGCTCCGGGCGATTCTCGAGGGGATCGGCAAAGGCATGTTCGTACTCGTGGGCCAGGAGAAGACGAAGGAGATCCTGCGCCAGATCGAGAAGAGCCTCGGAATCGAAGGAGCCGCATGAGCTTCGACCGCGTGATGGGTCTCGCGTCTCTGGGCGCGATGAGCCTCATGGGCGCGATATTCCTGCCCCGGCTCGTGTCGCCTGATTCGACGCTCTATCGGGATCTCCTGACGCCGCAGGCGATCCTGTTCATGTTCATCGGGGTCGCCTATGGCCTCGTCA
>DAISKN010000688.1:0-3931 GCA_036820975.1 Acidobacteriota bacterium
CCAGGCCCGCGAGGTGAAGACCCTCGGCCTCGCTATCGCTCTGGCCGCGAGTCTCGCTTCGGCCCAGGACACGGGTGGCATCAGCGGCGTCGTGGCCGATTCCACCGGCGCGGTTCTCGCGGATTGCGTCGTCGAAGTCGCCAGCGAGGCCGGCGGCGTTCCCCGGAGACAACGCACAGGCGGTCGCGGCGGTTTCGCGTTTTCCGGCCTTCCGGTCGGAAGCTACCGCGTGCGCTTCGAGCTCGCGGGCTTCGACTCCGCGGAGCGGACGGGTGTGCGGGTCGACGCCGGCGGCCACGTCGACCTCCGGGTAACGCTTCCCGTCCAGGGCCTCGCGGTCTTCACCGGCGTCGGCTCGGCCGATCGGAAACGACCGGGCCGCGCCGGGATCGTCGAGCAGTCGACTCTGAAGGGCGTACCCACCGGCCGGAGCCTCTGGTCCGTTCTCGAGCTCACGCCCGGTCTCGTCACCGACCGGTTCGACGTGGGCGGCTCGGCGAGCGCGCAGCAATCGACGTTCTCCGCCGCGGGGACGTCCGCGAGCCAGAACCAGTACTACCTGAACGGGGTGAATGTCACCGACCCTGCCGCTCTCGGAGCCTCCGCGGGCTACTACGCCTATGACGCGTTCGAGGAAGTCCGGGTCGCGACCTCCGGACATGACGCGGAGATCCAGACGCCGGGCGTCGTCCTCAATATCGTTCTCGAGGGAGGCGGCAACCCGATCGCGGGGGGGGCGTCGTTCTACTTCGAGAACGACAGCCTCCAGAGCGACAACCTGGACGACCAGCTTCGGGCGCACGGCGTTCAGCCGTCGAACCCGCTCGAGTCGTACTACGACGTGAGCGCGGAGCTCGGGGGGCCCATCGTGCGCGACCGCGCGTTCTTCTACGCGAATTACGCCTGGCAGAGGATCGCTCCCTTCGCCATCGGCTTCTTCCTGCCGGGAGGCGAGCCCGGAGTCGACGGCACCGACCTCTCGACCGTCGCCGCCCGCGCTTCCCTTTCGCTCGACTCCCGAGGAGACCTCGGTTTTCTCTTCTTCCGGAACCGGAAGCTTCGCCCATACCGCGACGCCTCGCGGGTCCGGCCGACTCCAGAGACGGCGCTCCACCAGGACTCCACCACGGAGGTGATTCAGGGTCTCTATTCCCGGCTAATCGGGGACAACGCGCTTGTCGACGCCCGCCTCAGCCTCGTCGATCTCGACTTCCCCCTCGGCGAGGATCCCGAGCTGCCGGACGACGCCTACTCCCGGATCGAGCTCGCGAACGGCGTCAGGAGCGTTGGACCGGGCTCCGACGAGCTCTTCTCCCGAAATCGGTTTCAGGCCAACGCCGCGCTCTTCTTCTTCGCCGACGACTGGCTGTCCGGCTCCCACGATCTGAAGCTCGGGTGGGAGGGAGGCTGGAATCGGGCGCGCACCGGCTACGACCTCAACGGGGCGGTCCTCTACCAGGATTTCTTCGGGGCGCCGATTCAGGTCGAGCTCTACAGCGAGCCCTTGGCCACAGCGAACGAAGCAGGAAGCCAGGGGTTCTTCGTCAAGGACAGCTACGTCCGCGGAAGACTCGTTCTCAATCTCGGCGCCCGGGTCGATCGGTGGACCGCGGGGTATCCCGATCAGTCCCGCTCCGCCGGCCCGTGGGAGGACTTCTTTCGAGCCGAGGGCCTGCCGCAGTCGACGATGGGCGAGGGGAGCGTCCTTTCTTTCGCTTCCGTCGCTCCCCGACTGGGATTCACCTACGGATTGACCTCGGACGGGAAGACGCTTCTCCGGGGAGCCTATAGCCGCTTCTATCACCAGATCGGGACCGACATCGTCTCCTCACAGAATCCGAACGGCCGCGCCGCCGCCCTCTTCCGATTCACGGACGGGAACGGTAACCGCGTCCTGGATCCAGGGGAGGTCGATCTCGACGCACCCATCGCCGTGAGCCTGCCGGCGCTGAACGAGATCGATCCCGGGATCGCGCAGCCGCGGACGGACGAGATCTCTCTCGGACTCGAGCGCGATTTTGGCGCCGGCATCGCCCTCTCGGCGACGCTCCTCTACCGAAAGGACCGAAGGCTCATCGACGACGTCAACGTCGGCGTGCCCGGGAGCGCCTACCAGGAAACGGAGGCTCTCGATCCCGGGCGGGATCTCGCGGTCGGCACCTCGGACGACAGCGTTGTTCCCGCGTTCAATCAGGCACGGGAGACGCTGGGCGAGGATCGTTTCCGGCTCACGAACCCGGAGGGCCTCGAGTCGCGCTACCGCGGCATCGCGATCGAGGCCGACAAACGCGCCCGGCGGTGGCGGGTCCGTGCGGCGCTCTCCTTGAGCGAATCGGAAGGCTACCTGCCCGGGCCGGGCTTCGAATCTCAAGTGGGGTCACCCGCGGCGACGCCGCTCTTCAACGACCCGAACAGCCTGACCAACGCCCGGGGGCGCACGTTCTGGGATCGGCCTCGCATCCTCCGGGTCTCGGGGCTCTACGAATGGAAGTGGGGGATGAGGTTCGCCTCGGCCTACCGGTATCAGACGGGGCAGCCGATGTACCGGTCGATCCTCGTGAGCGCGACCCTGGAGGGCGTGCCTCTCAACCAGGGCCCGGTCGAGATCCTGGCCGAGCCCCAGGGCGCCGCCGTCCAGCCCCCGGTGCATCTATTGGACGTTCGCGCCGAAAAAGGTTTCTCGGTGGGACGCGCGGGAAGGCTGGACCTGGTCTTCGATCTCTTCAACACCTTCAACGCGAACACAGCGACCGAGGTCGCCTCGAGAGGCGGAGCGTTCGGCGCGATCCTGGAAGTTCTCCCTCCCCGCGTCGCGCGTATAGGCGTGCGCTACCGATTCGGGTCGGACTAGGAAGAAGACGCATAGGCGCCAAGACGCAAAGAAAAAATCCAAGACAAGGGGGATAAGGAGACGGGAGGAGAATGAAAGATGAAGGACGAGGAGGGACGGTTTTTTGCCTTATCCCCCTCATCTGCTCCTATCTCCACATCCCTGTATTTTCTTCTTTGCGCCCTTGCGTTCTTCTTGTTCTTGGCTTACGACGCTGAAAGGAACTTCTCGAAGATTCCCCTGAGATCGGCGCCTATCTCCACCGGCTTCAAGGAGTCGAGGTCCACGAGGACCGTCGTGATCTCGGCGTGGAACGTGAGCTCGCCGTCGCGCTTTCTGCGGATGTCGTAGGCCATCACCAGCGACGACCGGCCGATCTTCCGGACCGTGAGCTCCACCACGGCGACGTCCCCGTAAGAGAGGGGGGCCTTGAACTCGCTGGTGATGGCCACCGTGGGGAAGCCGAGCCTCCTCTCCTTGACCAGCGTCGGGTAAGAGATGGGCGCGGCGGTATCGAAGAAGTCCTCGAAGGCTCCGTGGCAGAGGTGGAAGAACTGCGGGTAGTAGACGATGCCGGCGCCGTCGACGTCGTCGAAACGGATTTTCTGGATGCTGGTGAAAGCCAAGGTCAGGGCTTCGGTTTTTCCGCGCTTCCGCCGAGCTGCTGGATCCTCTCCTTGACCTCGGGCTGCTCGGCGTCGAGGTCGAGCGAGCGCTCGAAGGCCTCGCGCGCCTGGTCGGGGTGGCCGAGCTGCTGGTGGCAGTCGCCCGAGGTGTTGAGAAGCAGCTTGTCCGGCGGGCGGAGCTGGCGGGCGCGGTCGAGATACGCGACCGCTTCCTGGCACTGGCCCTTGACGTAGAAAGCGTACCCGAAGCCCGAGACGACCTCGAACTGATTCGGGAAACCCGCTTCGAGGGGCCGCAGAAGCGCGAGCGCGTCGTCGGCCCGCTTCTCGCGCAGATAGGCATTCGCGAGCTTCCACTTCGCCTCGGGGAGATTGGGCCCGCTCTCGGCCACCGCGCGCTCGAGATCGGCCTTGGCCTCGTCGTAGCGCCCGAGGTTCCAGAGCTGCTCTCCCCGGACCAGCTGGAGGAGGCCGG
>DAISKN010000689.1:0-3930 GCA_036820975.1 Acidobacteriota bacterium
CCGCACCAGGGGCGTCATGCCATAGAAAGTGTCGGACACTTCCGTCGAGGCCCCGCGCTCGATCAAAAGCCGTATCAGGGGGAGGTGCCCCTTGTCGGCGGCGAAGAACAGCGCCGTCGCCCCGTACCGGTTTTTCGCGTCCACCGGGACACCCTCGTCGAGGAGCGCCGTGACTTTCTCGAGATCGCCGCGCCGCGCGGCTTCGCGGAGGTCCTCCTCCCGGTCGAGAGCCAGAAGCGAAAGCAGCAGCGCGACGAGGATCATGTTCCGAAGCAGTAGAGGGCGCCGCGGGTCCGGACATAGAGCCGCCCGCCGTCGATCGCCGGAGTCGCGTAGATGAGGTCGCCGAGGTCGTTCACCGCCAGGACCTCGAGGCTTCCGCCGGGCTGAACCACCGCGACCTTGCCGAGCTCGCTCGCGAGGAAGATCTTGCCGTCGGCGGCGACGGGCGAAGCGTAGTAGTTGTCGACCGCTCCCTTGAGCCGTCCCTGGGCCCGCATCTCCCCGGTCGCGGGATCGAGGGAGGTCACGACCCCTCCGTCGTTCACCATGTAGAGAACGCCCTGATAGAGAAGCGGCGACGGAAGCTGCGGCACGCGCTTGTTGTACGCCCAGGCGACGTTCTTCTCGGTCATGTCGCCCTCGCCGCCCACCTTGATCGCGAGAATGCCGTTGCGCGAGGCGAGCGCGGCTTCGTAGTAGCGCCACTCGGGCTCGTCGAGGTGCTTGTCCCCGTTCAGATCGGTGAAGCCGAACCAGGAGCGCGCGTGCCCCTGGATCTCCTCACCCGACAGGACCCCGTCTTCGTCTTTGTCCTGCGCGGCGAGCGCTTCCGTCCAGCTGGGCGCTTTCACGTTCGTTCCCGGCTGATTCTCGGGAGCGCCGTAGCCGTTGATGTACACGATCCCGTCCGCGAGCACCGGCGTCGACTTCATCTCGAAGGAGAGTCCCGTCACCCACCAGAGCTTCCGGCCGGTCGCGGCGGAGTACGACGTGAGCTGGAACGAGCCGGGTACGATGACCTGGAGCTCGCCCGACGGGTCGCGGTGCAGTACCGGTGTGGAGTGGCCGCTCGTCGCCTCGGGCCGATCGGTCTTCCATGCGACCTCGCCGCTCGCCCGGTGAAGCGCCACGATGAACGAGTTCTGGTTCTGGTCGCAGACCAGCACCACCTTGTCGCCGGCGACGACCGGCGAGGCGCCCATTCCATAGACGTTCTCGAACCCGTCGAGAGGATGCTTCCAGCGCTCGTTCCCCTCGAAGTCGTAGGCGAGAAGCCCGTAGTCCGGGAAAAAGACGTAGACCCCGTTCTCGTCCACCGCGGGGCTCGGAGAGGCGGCGTTGTTCCGATCGTCGACTTTGGTCACGCGCTCTCTCGGCGCCTCGCGGCGCCAGAGGATGGCGCCCGTCTTTCGGTCGAGACAGTAAGTGAAGAGCTTGTCCTGATCGAAGGCGGTCAGGAACAGCCGGTCGTCCGTGAGAATGGGAGAGGAGTGCCCCGGAGGCAGTTCCGTTTTCCATACCACGTTCTCATCGGGACCGAACCGGAGGGGCAAAGGCCTCTCGGAGGGATCGACCCCGGTTCCATTGGGACCCCGGAAACGGGACCATTCGGAGGCCATCGCGGGTGACGAGAGCGCGACAGCGAAAGCGACGGCGCGAAACCCCAATTTCATGAACGGACGCTCCTTCCAGGCTCGAGGTCCCATCTTACATTCTTTGACTCGTGGTATCGAGCGCACGATAATGGGCGGGTTCTGGTGGAGGATCATGACTCTCAAAATCCTTGTCCTGATCTCGAGTCTGCTCTCGTACGCCGCGCTTGGAGCCGCTGAGGACTGGACGGACTGGCGCGGGCCCGCCCGCGACGGCAACTCGCCGGAGACCGGCCTTCCTTCGAGCTGGTCTCCCGACGGAGAGAACCTCGCGTGGCGGGCTCCCTTTGGCGCGCGGTCGACGCCGATCGTCTTCGGCAATCATCTTTATATCCAGAACGCGGCGGGCGCGGGAGCGGATCTGCAGGAGCGGATCCAGTGCATCGACGTGGACACGGGTGCGCTCCTGTGGGAGCACGGAATCAACCTCTACATGAGCGACGTTCCGCCGCATCGCGTGGCCTGGGCCTCCCCCGTCGCCGATCCGGAAACAGGGAACGTGTACGCGTTGACCGTATCGGGAACGCTCATCGGACTGACCCCCGAAGGGAAGGTTCTCTGGAGCCGCTCCCTGAACGAGGAGTTCGGGCTCGTAACCACGCACGGAGGCCGGACGCAATCCCCGGTCGTCGAGGGCGACCTCATCATCGTGAGCGGCTTGAGCTCGGGCTGGGGCGACCAGGCGCGCGGCGGCCACCGGTTCTTCGCGTTCGAGAAGGCGACGGGTCAGACGTACTGGGTGAGCTCGCCCGGCGGCCAGCCGTACGACACCGTCTACGCCCCGCTCTATGCCGCCGAAATCGACGGGACTAGGATCCTGATGACCGGCGGAGGCGACGGAGCGATGCTCGCCGTCAAACCGCAGACCGGGGAGCCCGTCTGGCGCTTCGAGTTCTCGAAGCGCGGAGTCAACACCGGCGCTATCCAGAAGGACGGCATCGTCGTCGTGAGCCAGGGCGAGGAGAACCTTCACACCAGCGAGATGGGTCTTCTCGCGGCCATCGACGCGCGTGGGCGGGGGGAGATCAAGATCGACGGCGCCAAGTGGAGGACCGAGGGATTCCTCGCCACCTACTCCACTCCGACGCTCGACGGCGATCGGTTCTACGTGATCGACATCGGCGCCAACCTCGCCGCGTTCGATTTCGCGACGGGGAAAGAGCTCTGGCGCACCAATATCGGGCACAGCCAGCGCTCCTCTCCGGTCGTCGCCGACGGAAAGATCTACGTGGGCTCCGTCGGGGGAAGCTTCTACATCCTGCAGCCCGGACCGGACGGCGCCACCGTCCTCGACAAGGACGACCTCGGTACTCCCGAGGCGCCGGAAGAAATTTACGGATCGGTCGCCGTTTCCGACGGAAGGGTGTATTTCGCCACCACGACCGGCCTCTACGCAATCGGCAGCAAGGCGCGGAAGCCCGCGGCTTCGCGACCGGCGCCGGCGCTGCCGGCGGGATCTCCGGGACAGCCGGCCTACCTTCAGCTGGTCCCGACCGAGCTCGTGCTCTCGCCCGGAGAGAGCGTCGAGCTCACCGCCAGGCTCTTCGACGACCGCGGACGCTTCGTGCGCGAGACCGATGCGACGCTGTCTCTCGACGGCCTCCAGGGCACGGTTTCCGGCAAGGCCTTCACCGCGTCCTCCGACTCCCGCTTCCAGGCGGGGAAGGTCGTCGCGGCGTCGGGCCAGCTCAAGGGGGCTTCGCGCATCCGCGTCGTTCCGGCGCTGCCGTGGAAGCAGGACTTCGAGGCGATCCCGGGAGTCCCCGGCGCCTGGGTGAACGCGACCGGAAAATTCGAGATCCGCGACGCGGCGACGATGCCCGGGGTTGGCGAGGGCAAGATCCTGGTGAAGAAATCCGACAACCCGTTCACCCGGAGAGCGCGGGTCTTCATGGGCCCGCCGGATTGGTCGGGCTACACGATCGAGATCGATGCTCGAGCGACCAAGAAGGGGCGGCAGCAGGGAAGCGTCGGCGTGGTCGCGCAGCGCTACCAGCTCACGCTCATGGGCAACACCCAGCGCCTCGAGATCCAGTCGTGGCAGCCCGAGACCGCGCGCACGGCGCAGATCGCCTACCCCTGGGAGCCCGATCGGTGGTACCGCCTCAAGCTCGAAGTGCGAAACGAGGCCGGCGGGAACGTCGTCGCGCGGGGCAAAGCCTGGCCGCGCGGCGAGGCCGAGCCCGCGGAGTGGATGGTAGAAAGACGCGACAAATCGCCGAACCTGACGGGCAGCGTGGGAATCTACGCCGACGCTCAGCCCGTCGAAGTATTT
>DAISKN010000690.1:0-3927 GCA_036820975.1 Acidobacteriota bacterium
CCGGATGTTCTGAAGCATCGTATCCATCGTGGGGTAGAGCACGTCACCCTTGATGAAGTCGGAGCCGGGGGACAGGTAGGCTTTCGCGGCCGCGTAGTCCCGCATGATCCTCTGCCGTTCCAGGAGGAGCTCACGCCGGGAGGAGCGCGGCAGGTTCTTGAGAGCGTGGTCGTCGAAGATCTCCTCGAGCGGATGATTCAGCCCCAGCTTCTCCGGAAGCTCCTTCTCGACGGCATATCGCAGCTGCTCGTGCTTCAACTCGCTCGGCATCACGCCGAACAGGTCCCCACCGACGACCGTGTAGTAGAAGTATCCAAGCTCCCCCATCCCTGCGGCCAGGTTCTCGTAGTCGTTCAGCCTCGTGAGCGAGGGGCTCGTTTCGTCGTAGTGGCCGTAGTTCATGTCGGCCCAGCCCGCCTCCTCCGGCAGCTTCCTCTGGAACGACCAGACGGAGTCGACGGTATTTCCGCTCAGGGCATGGCAGCCCTTGCACTGGACCATTTCCTCGGCGGTTTGCGGCCTCAGCCGTCCGCGCCGGTCTTCGATGTAGCCGGCGAGGATCCAGCCCGCTTTGTTCTCGAGCCACCCCTGCCGATCGTTCGTCAGGAAGAGCTCGTAGTTTGCTTCCCGGACTTCCGGCTCGGCGATATCCTCGAGGGTCACGGACTTCCACTTGTACATGTATCGGATCTCCTTGACCCGTTTCGCGCGTGTGCCGGGAAATTCGTAGGTCGGACCCTCGCTGCCTGCCACTCCGTTCGGGGACACGCCCGCGTCTCCGTCCGCGAGCAGGTCGACGTAGTGGAGCGGGTGGGCGAACTCGGTTCCCACGGGATAAAAGCCGCGGTGGATGGGCTCCGCCGAGGCATCCCCCGAGTAGTGGGTCTCCGCGAGCGGGCGGTTCTTGATGTTGGCTTCGAGAAGTCCCAGGTTTCGCTCGTAGGTCTCGCCGTGGAAGCGGCCCGCTTGACGCATGAACTTCTCGGGAAGGCGAATGTAGATTCCGCTGACGCTCCCGGTGAGTGGCGTGAAGATGGCGTAGGGGAAGAAGTTGACTGCCCTGAAGCCCGTGAATCTGCTCTCGCGGTCCCGGACGAATCCCTTCGGATCCACGAATCCGTGCCGGCCGTCTTCCGTGGGATTCCGGGCGTCGTAAGGGAAAAGGTCTCGAGGGTCGAGCGCGGGAAACAGCTGCAGTGGTTTGCCCCTCTCGGGAGGGTTGTCCCAGCTCGCGTCGCCCGTTGCTCGGGCGCGGAGGTAGGCCTCCGTCCAGTTGTCGGTTCGCACGTAGCTCGGAAGCTTCGGATCGTGGCTATGAGGGACCTCGACGCCCTCGCGGTCGAGCCGGGTCGTGATTTCCTCCGGGTGGATGACGTTTCGCCAGGGGATCTGGTTCAAACCGGGAGTGGGAAAGCTGTAGAGAATCTGGTCTTCCCCGATTGGAAGACTGTTGCCGTGGCGGATGCCGGAGAGGTAGTCCGTGTGGCAGTACTTGCACGCGTTCTGCGTTCCGTATCCCGTCTCGATCCAGCATTGCTCCGGCACGTCCGGGTCTTCGTTGTGGCTCGGCTTGTAAGAGGCGCCCGTCCTCTCGACGAAATCCTCGGGCGACACCCCGTTCGCGAAGTCCTCGCCGCTGACGAAGATTCCCTGGAGGCCGGTCGACCGCCGCAGCTCCTCGGCCAGCCTCCGGCGCTCCTCGAGGGCGCTCTCCTGACTCCTCGCGGGAAGCGTGGTCCAGAGAGCAGAAAGGAGCACGGCTGCCGTGATTGGCAAAGCCAGATTTCGGGGCCTCATGATCGACTCTCCACCGTCCGTATCCTGGGTGTCTTCTTTTTCTCCGGACCGAGGGGGCCGCCGGACGCAGGTGACGTCTTGGGTTGCGGATGCGGACCTACTAGACCTCCATCGTCCTCCCACCGCTCGAGGGCCAACTCCTCCGAGCTGACGGGGGCGTCTTCCTCGGAACCACGGGCCATCGCGGCCTCGGTGACGTTCTCCTCGACGCCGGCCTGTGGCTCAAGGCGCCGTGCGCGGTGAGGTTTGGTACCGCGAATGCAGGAACGCCACGAGATCCACCAGCTGCCGCACCGTCATCACGTCGCTGTAGTCGGCCATTCTCGAGGTCGTGCCAACCTTGATGAGCTCCTCGGGAAACCCCGGGGCCAGTTTGTGGGAAGGATTGATGATGGCGGTTACGAAGCTTCCATCCGTGGGCCGGGTGTCCATGACCTCCCCCAAGACCACCGGCACCGGCGGGTCGGCCACCGGTCCCGGCAGGTCCAGTCCCTTGACTTCATGGCACGCGTTGCATTTGAGCTCGAGAAAGGCCGACTTTCCGGCGTCGACGTCCCCCTCGGGCAGCCGGAAGCCCGACGCGGACCTCTCCGGCGCAACGCACGACGTCATCGCCAGCGCCAGGGCGATGCAGCCAAAACCGAACGCTTGCTGGGACACCTTTCGCCTCCTGCGGATTGAATGAATCGTTTCGAAAAGCTCAGTGTCGGTGGATTCCCGCGACCTCGCTCTCCGCCCTCAACCAGTCCTCCAGCGCGTGACCGTCTTCACCGCCGCGTTCGAGATAGATTTCATACGCTCTCTTGGTGATTCGATCCCTCAGATCCACTGAAGCACCCTCCTGCCTGGGACCTTCACCGCCAGGCCCGGCTCCCGGTCGGTGCCGGTGTCGGTGACGGTGGCCCGGTTCCTCCCGGCCTTCTCTTGGTTCCATCGCCTGAAACCTCCCTTCGGAACGGATTCCGTCAGGGAATCCGAAATCACAATCGGCCACCGTGCAAGCTACGTACCACTGAGAACGCACCGAGATCGATTCAATGTCACGAGTTCCCATGCCGCAAGGTTCTGGATCAGGTGAGCGATTTGACGCGTCGATGCGAAAAAACACTCGCCAGGGCCGGATTCGGTTCAGCCTCGCGGTTCAGGCAGCGTTCCGGGACAGAGCCGAGTGCCGAACTCGAGCGGTCGCCGGAGCTCCGCGTCGTGCCCATCGAGGAACTAGGGACTTCCCGAGTATCGACCCTGCGCCCGCCTGCCTATCATCGACATCGCGCTTTCAAGGAGGACGAGTAATGAACGGATGGCAACGAAACGACGCGCGGGCCTTCGCTCTGTTCCTTGCGCTCGGGGGCTGTGCGCCGGCAACGGAGGAGGCCGAGACCACCGGGGAAGAAGTAGCCGAAGAACTCCCGGCCGGAGGCGTCGCGGAAGCGGTTCCAGAGCCCGGCCGACTCGTTTTCGACAACGACTACGTTCGCGTCATCGAGTTCTCGCTCCAGCCGGGCCAGGAGATCCCCAGGCACCCAGGGCTGAAGCGAGTCGCGTACTCGCTGTCGGATTACCGTCTCGACTGGACGGAAGCCGGCACCACGACGGCGGTGGAGTGGTCCGCGGGAGAGGCGCATTGGCACGATGCTCTGGAACATGCGGCGAAGAACGCCGGCGAGACCGAGGCACGATACCTGACCGTTGGACGAAAGGCGGCCGCCCTGCCCGAGCCGCTCGTGAGCGAGGGACCCGCCCTTCCGGCGGTCCAGCCCGAGGGAGTGCGCATCGTTCTCGACACCGACGACGTGGAGGTGCTCGAGGTAACCCTGAGCCCCGGAGCCAGACAGCCCGTCCATTCAGGACGGCATCGGTTCGTCTACTCCCTCAGCGACTACACTCTGGATTTCACCTGCGGCGGAGAATCCGCGAAGACGTCGTTCTCGGCGGGGGACGGGCACTGGCACGAGGCCGGCGAGCACTGCGCCGAGAACGTGGGGGAGACCACCGCGCGTTACGTCGTGTTCGGACTGAAGCGCTGACGGAGCGCGCCTCGCGGCCGGAACTCGCCGGGCTCGGCTCCGGCCCCGCCGGGCTAACTCTTGCCGCCGAACACGATGAGAAAGGAGCTATCCGCTTTCCCCG
>DAISKN010000691.1:0-3927 GCA_036820975.1 Acidobacteriota bacterium
CGAAGACCGGGCCGCGCGATGATCCACGCCGTCGTCGCGCCGGCGACGAGGACCTGCCAGGCGAAGCGCACCAGAAGCGTCGCTGCCGCGCGAGAACGGCTCACGATCCCCCTCCGGCCCGCAGGACTTCGGCCGCGACCCGCGCGTAACGAACGAAGGGCTCGGGCCAGGCCCCGAGGACCAGCGTCAGCGCCGCCAGCCCGCAGGTCACCGCGAGGGCGGGGGTCAGCCGGGCATCCTCGGCCGGACGCCAGTCCTCCCGCGGATGATCCTTCCAGAACGCCTCGGACCAGATTTTGGTCATCGAGTAGAGGGTGAGAAAACCGACGAGGAGCGCGGCCGCCGCCCAGACTCCGTGGCCGAGCGCGAGACTCTCCCGCACCAGAATGAACTTGGCCCAGAACCCCGAAAGCGGCGGGATGCCGACCAGCGACAACGCGGGGACGAGAAAGAGCACGCTGATCCAGGGCTTCGCGGCGTACAACCCTCCGATGCGGCGAAGGTCGTAGCTTCCGGTGAGGCGGAAGACGATCGCCGCGATCAGGAACAAATTCGCCTTCACCAGGATGTGGTGGATGACGTAGAAGATCGTGCCCAGATCGCCCGTAGGGGTCGCGAGCGCGATTCCCAGAAGCATGTAGCCTATCTGGCTCACGATGTGAAAGGCGAGAATCCGCCGCATGTCCCAGTGGTAGGCCGCTCCCATCACTCCCGCGAGCATGGTGGCGACCGCGATCCAGCCCAGAGCTTCGAAGAGCGCCGCCGGGGCGCGAAAGAAGACGCCGCCGAGAAGACGCAGCAGGGCGTAGACCGCGACTTTGGTGGTGAGCGCCGCGAAGAGCGCCAGGATGGGCGCGGGCAGCGTGTGGTACGCCGCGGGAAGCCAGGCGAAGAGCGGAAAAGCGCCGCATTTGATGAGGAGCGCCACCGTGAGCGCCGCGACGAAGGGCAGGAGGAAGGTGGGATCGATGGCGCTCGACGCGCGTTCGATCGCGGAGTAGTTGAGATGCCCGGTCACCGCGTAGAGGAACGCGACCGACATCAGGATCAAGAGCGTGCCGAACACGTTCAGCACGAAGTATTTCAGCGTCGCCTCCAGGTGCCGCTTCGCGGTCCCGTGAGCGAGCAGCCCGAGCGAGGCGATGAGCATGACCTCGAGCCACACGTAGAGGTTGAAGAGATCCGCCGTCAGGAATGCGCCCCCCACGCCGGCGAGCAGGGCGTGCACCAGGGGATAGAGCGCCGGTGAGAGGGGCGCCGGGTCCGCGTCGCTGAGCTGGAAGACGAGCGCCGCCACGCCCATGACCGCGGCGACGAGCGTCATGGCCGCGCCGATCCTGTCGGCGACGAGCTCGATGGCGAAGGGGACGGCCCAGCCGCCGAGCGTGAGTCTCACGGCCTCACCGCCCTGGACCTGTATCGCGAGCGCGAGGGCGCTCGCGAGGAGAAGTAGCGCGCCCGCGAGACTCATCGCCTGCTGCGCGCGCGGCCGTCCGGCGTAGAGAGCCGTCAGGAGCGCCGTCGCGAGCGGCACCAGAATCGGAGCGGTCACGAGGAACGACACCACCTCAGGGCTCCTCGTCCAGGACCGGCGGGTAGCCGTTTGATGCGGGAGGTGGCTCCGCGGAGATCAGGAGATCGCTGTCGGCCACCCTCATCGTCTGCTGCACCGCAAGCGCCACCGCGATGGAGAAGCACGTCAGGGAGAAGCCGATGACAATGGCGGTGAGCACCAGGGCTTGGGGGAGAGGGTTCGCCACGGCGCCGGAAATCGTCTGGCTCCCTCCGGGAACAATCGCGGGAACCGTCGAAGCGACCCGTCCGGCGCCCAGGACCACGAGGTTCGCCCCCGCGCCGATGAGCGACAGTCCGATGACCGAGCGCAGGACGTCGCGCAGAAGCGCCAGGTAGACTCCCGCGGAGACGAGCGCCGCGGCACCGAGGGCGACGGCCCAGATCACAGCCGGACTTCCTCGTCGATTCCGATGGCGTGAGCCGCGAGTCCGCCGAGGGCGCCCCATACGGCGAGATAGACGCCTAGATCGAACGCGAGCACCGTTGAAACCTTCACCGCCGCGAACCCGAGGGGGAGCTCGCCCCAGAGATGCGTCATGTACGGAAGCCCGAATGCCACGGCGGGAAGGCCGCTCGCGAGCGACAGCATCACCCCCACGCTCGACAGCTCCGTTGGACCGCGGGGTATGCGCCCCAGGGCGCTTTCGGATCCGAAGGCGACGGCGAACATCGCCGTTGCGGCGACGGCGATCATTCCTCCGATGAATCCCCCGCCGGGCTCGTTGTGTCCCCGCAACAGCATCCAGACGGATGCCGCCAGCATGCCGGGGTAGAGCCATCGAACGAAGACCTCGAGCAGGACGGAGCGCGGGGTCATCGCGACTCTCCGGCTCCCGCGCGTCGAGCCCTCAAGAGCCGCAGCAGAGGGAGCACCGCGAGAAACGACATCGTCACCACGGTGATCTCCCCAAGGGTATCCGCGGCGCGAAAGTCGACGATGATGACGTTCACCACGTTGCGTCCGTGGGCCTCGGGAACGCTCCTTTCGGTGAAGTAGCGGGGGAGCGCCGGGTCGTGGGGAGGCGTCGAGGCAGAGAGCATCAAACCGGCGACGATCCCCCCCGCCGCGAGGGCCAGAAGAGCGCGCGGCAGCCGCCGGGTCGGGACCACCGGCGGAAGATCGAGACGGCGCACCCGAAGGATCACCGCCGCGACCACCACCACGAACGCCACTTCGACGGCGATCTGGGTCAGCGCCACGTCGGGCGCCCCGAGAAACAGGAAGAGGAGGGCGCTTCCGAGCCCCCCGAGCCCGCTCGCGAGGAGCATCACGAAAGGATCGCGAACCACCGACACCGAGATCGCGGCCGCCACGATGGCGGCCACCGCGCCGAGGGCGGGCCAGCTCGGCATCGACCACGAAGGCAGGGGCATCGGCCAGGCCGCCGCCCAGGAAGCGCCGAGCGCGAGCATCGAGAAGCCCATCGACATCGAAAGGTAAGCGGTGAGACTCCCGCTCTGGAGACGCTTCGTCACCCACGCCCCGAGAGCCGGGAGCCACTTCGAAGCGCTCTCGTACGCCGCGAGCGGACCGAACGCGTCGGCCCAGCTCAGGCGCTCGAACAGGTAATGCAGGCGATCCCAGGCGAGGAAGATCGCGGCCCCGACGGCGAACACCGAGGCGGTCGCGATCCCTCCCGAGCCTCCGTCCACGCCGGATCTCAGCGCCAGGGGATCGCCCTCCGAGCCCATCGCCCGGGAGGAGGCGGAGACCAGCGCATCCGTGAGCGCTGGAGCGAGGCCGAGAACGATGCCGAGACCCGAGGCCGCGAGCGGCGCGGCCACCATGGGGAAAGAGGCCTCGCGCACCTCGCCGGGAAGGGGCGCTCCACCCCGATGCCAGAACACGCGGATTGCCGCCACCGCGGCGACGGCCACGCTCACCGCGCTCGCGAGAAGCGTGGCATAGCCCGCCCACACCACCGCCTCGCCTTCGCTTTTGGCAATCGTGATCAGCTGCTTCGCGACGTACCCGAAAGAGAGCGGGACTCCGGCCATGGAGATGCCGCCCAGAGCCGCGGCCGCCGCCGTCCAGGGCATCGCGCGGGCCATGCCCGCGAGGTGGTCGATGCTGCGCGTCCCCGTGCAGTGGTCCACGTTTCCGGCGACGAAGAACAGCGGCGCCTTGTAGAGCGCGTGCGCGATGAGAAACGCCGACGTCGCGGCGGCCGCCGCCGCTCCCGGAAGCCCTACGAGCACCACCAGCGTTCCGAGCGCGGAGACCGTCGACCAGGCGAGAATTCGCTTCAGGTCGCGCTCGCGCAGCGCGAGCAGCATGGCCCAGGCGGCGGTGATCGCTCCCACCGACGCCAGCGCCGGCTCCCAGATCCAGTGCTCGCCGAACGCCGGCTT
>DAISKN010000692.1:0-3913 GCA_036820975.1 Acidobacteriota bacterium
CGGCAAGGTGCTCAGGAGGCGATCGTAGCGGACCGAAAGACCCGATTCGAACCTCGCTACATGATTCCGAGAGTCCAGATCGACGAGACGCTCTTGCACACGAATCCTGTCTCGAAGGCGTTCACCCAGTCTCCGCCAGACCTCGCCCGTACCTCCCTTGAGGGGGAAGCGAAACTTGTTGTTCGGACCCCAGGAGAGGTCGTCCCTCTCCAGGAGTATGTTCTGAATGGCTCGCTCGACGTCGACGACGGCCACACGGTCCCCGATCCATTTCCAGGAGAGCTCCTCGAGCGGATACGCCCATACTTTGAAGTTGTAAGGCCTTAGAAAAACTTTCGAGATCCCCTCTCCGAACGTGCGGTCGACCCACTCGGCGAGGTTCGCTGGCTCCGCCTCTCCGTTCGAGCCCAGCCTGAGGAGCCCTCGAATCGCCTCCCATTTCTCCGCCGGTGGAAGATGCCGCAGGTTGAGCTGAAAGGGATAAGGGACGAAAACGCCGCGCATCCAGACCCAGGCGCTGCGCTCGTGGTAGATCCAACCCTCGGGACCGAGGAGATCGTCCATCAGCTCATCGAAATGGCGATAATGGCTGAACTGGACGTGCCCTCCTAGATCCCATGTGAATCCATGCTCGTCGACGACCGAGGAGGCAAGACCTCCAGGAGCCGACTCGGCTTCGCATACGAGGAAGTCTGAGACTCCGCGGCTGGATAATCGCCATGCCGCCCCCAGCCCGGTGGGCCCGGCGCCAACGATGAGGGTTTCGATCGTCTCTTTCATACCGCGATCCGAGACTCGGCCTTGTCGTACAACTCGAGATGCCGAAGCCACATGGCCTTCGCGGTGAGGTGTCGTTCGTAGCACTCCCGCGACTTGATGCCTTGGGCCGCGAGCGCGTCCCGGCTCATCGAGAACACCTCGACCAGTGCCTCGGCCAATGCCTCCGGGGTCAGCGGCTCGAACAAATGACATCCGGCTCCGAGACGCGAAAGAGCCCTGTTGCCGCCCACGGCGTGCAGCAGGAGCAGCTTCCCCGCGGCGGCCGCCTCGATGTTGGAGAGGTCGAACAGGCTGAAGCGGTTCGTGTTGACGAGAAAGTCGACGCTCGCAAGAAGCGCCGGGACGTTCTCCACTCGACCGAGCTTGCGAGCTCGCTCGTGAGATGGAATCGATTCGGGATCGGGACCCGCGATCGCGATCTGACCCGGAAGCTCTCGACGGTCGGGAAGAAGCGAGAGAGCCTCGAAAAGCACGTCGAGTCCTCGATAAGCCTGGGCGCTTCCAAGAAAGACGCCAAGCGGCTCTCGGTCGGGCGAGTCGTCCGAGGATTGGGCGCTTACTGCGGACGAGCCCGTCAACAGGTACTCGAAGCGCACACTCGCTTTCTCGAAGCGGGGGTCTACGCGAATGAGATCCTGGAGAGCCTCCGGACAAGGCAGAACAACGCGGTCCGCCATGCCCCAGATCTCGAGCTCCTTCTCGATCCATCGTCTCACGTCGGGAAGCGCAGCAATCTCCTCCCAAGGCCTTTCCGGATGCCCCCAGTTCCAGGCGAGGTAGAGCGCCATCGGCATGGGGGAATGGATCATGAGCCAGATATCCGCGGGACCCAACTTCGCTTTGGCCGCTTCGACAGCGAACACGTCGTGCACGAAGAAAACGTCCGCCGAAGCCTCGAACGAAGGTCGACAGAGCTCGACGGCATCTGCCGCCGCGCGCGTTAATAGATCATCGACGATACCCCCCTTGCGATTCATCTCTTCGGTGCTCGGCCGATAGAGTTGGGGTGGCCCCCAAAAGGCGCGCTTCCACCGCCGAAGCAGACTCAGACTCGGCGAGGAGGTCTTTCTGGCCGGAGGTCGCGGCGCGCTCTCGGGAAAACGAACACTATGACGCCCCTCCGCCGACGTTTCCTCCGCTTGCCGCCGCAGTTCCAGGAGGTAGCCAGCGGGTCCTCCCGTTCTCATGAGGGGAGGTCCAACATGAGTGATTCTCATTTGCGATACAAGATGAAGGAATTGGAATACGGTCCGTAGGGTTGATAGTGCTGCGCACCCCATTCCGGATGCGCATCCAGAAACTCGAAGAAGGCCCGCGCCTCCCCTTTCCCGGGATTACCCTTGTACGAGAACCACTCGTCGAAAAGAAGCACAGTTCCCTCCTGGAGTATGGGCGCGACACCGTCCAGGACGACCTTGGCGGATTCGTACAGGTCGCAGTCGACGTGGACAAGGGCAGCGGACTGGTACTTCGTGGGAATGGTCCTCGGCAACGTCTCTTGGAAGAGGCCGACCTCGAGCTCAGGCGCCTCACGACCGGAGTGTCGAAACAGATCGAGTGTCACGTCCTTGGTGATCCGGTCTCCCGCTTTCAGGACGGGGTGCCAGGCGTGCACGCTGGAGCAATCCCCGTCCTTCCACCGCGCGTGCGTCTCTTCGCTGAGGGGAAGGCCCTCGAAAGAATCGTAGCCGACGATTCGCCGACGCATGCCCTTGGGGTCGAACGAGTGCGCCTGCGCGAGCAGCGCCAGGCTGACTCCACCGAAAACACCGAACTCGAGGAAATCGCCCTCCACCGCTTCGAAGTTGACGAAGTCGACGGCGCGGGCATACATCGTCCAGCGGTCCTGGTTGCGGCGAATCATCTGGCTCATCAACGGAGGGCTCGGCGGACCGAGCGCCAGCCGGTAGGCTTTGCCCAGAACAGAACGCAGCGATCTTCGAAGCGAGACGCTCATCAGGACTGTTTTACGAAGGCGGCCTCGGCGTCCTGGCCGACCGGCGAATCCCACTCCACGCGCCAACGACACGGAACGTGAACGAATCCCTTTCTCCGGAACTGGCCGACGTAGAGAGGAGACGGACCGGATTCGATGGTGAAAGAGAGCGCGGGCTCGTGGAGCTCGAGAACCTCGCCGTCGTTGTAGATGCAGACGGCAAGATGGTAGTCGCCCGCGAGAAGGACATCCCCGGGAATCGTTATTCTCGCCCGGTACCTCCCGACCTCACTCGGGACCTCGGCTGCGACGTCGCGGGTGTTGCTGGTGAAGACGACAACCCCGTCGACGCTGAGAACCCCGATTCCCACCCGGGTGCCCGGGGCCCGCGTGGGAAGAACGTAGGCGAGATCGAAGACGAACGGCGTGGTCGAAAGCGGCCGTTCGATCGGGCTCCCGTTCTCGTCGCGCAGGTCGACGGATATCAGTTGAGCCCGTCCTGTCTCTTTGTCGGCTCGAAATCGCGGCCCGCCGAGCCCATCGCCCCGCAAGTACTCGGCGACGACCGAAACTGCGTCGCCGGAGAACGGCACCATTCCCTCCCGCAGGAGAATCGCGGAAGTGCAGAGCCTCTGGACCGCGGCCATGTTGTGGCTCACGAAGAGCACCGTGCGCCCCTCCTGGGCGATGTCGTTCATCTTCCCCAGGCACTTTCTCTGGAACTCGGCGTCTCCCACGGCCAGCACCTCGTCGACGAGGAGAATCTCGGGCTCCAGATGCGCGGCGACCGCGAAAGCCAGACGAACGTACATGCCGCTCGAGTAGCGCTTGACTGGAGTGTCGATGAATCGATCTACCTCGGAGAACGCGACGATGGCGTCGAACTTTTGATCGATCTCGCGCTTGCGCATCCCGAGAAACGTGCCGTTCAGATAGACGTTCTCCCGTCCCGTGAGCTCGCCGTGAAAGCCGGTTCCGACCTCGAGGAGGCTCGCGACCCGGCCCCGGAGCTCGGCCCGGCCTTCCGTCGGCTCGGTAATGCGAGAGAGGATCTTCAGGAGCGTGCTCTTCCCCGCTCCGTTCTTGCCGACGATCCCGAGAACCTCCCCTCGATTCACCTCGAAGCTCACGTCTTTCAACGCCCAGAAGGTTTCATCCGTGCGCTTCCCACGCAGCCTTCGGATGGGAGCGAGAACG
>DAISKN010000693.1:0-3894 GCA_036820975.1 Acidobacteriota bacterium
CGAGGCGCCGGGGAAACCGAGGCTCGTTCCCGAAGAGGTGAGCGAGTTCTCGGAGCTCTTCCGCGCGCTCTGCTACGACCTCGCGCAGGTGCGATCGCGGGATTGGAGCTCGTCGCTCGAGCGATATCTGAACGACCTCGTCGTCCGGGGTCACGGGGCTTTCTACGGAGGACGACCTCGTCCCCGGGGACAAGCGCTCCGATTCCTCTCCGCGGACTTTCCGCGCCGGCTCCGCGAGAATCACGCCTTCTTCTGGGTTTCGCTCGCGCTCTTCGCCATTCCCCTCGTGGTTTCCTGGGTGGTGGTCGCGATGGAGCCGTCGCTGGCCCATCGCGTGCTCCCGGGGACGGCGCTCTACAACATGGAGGAGATGTACTCGCGGGATTTCGGCGAGGGGGAGCGGCAGGATGCCGCGATGGCGGGATTCTACGTGCGCCACAACACCGGAATCGCCTTTCAGTGCTTCGCCCTCGGCTTCTTCCTCGGCCTGGGGACGATCTACGTCCTGCTCTCGAACGGAATCCAGCTCGGAACCGTTTCGGGGTACGTCATCGCCCAGGGTCACGGAGAGCGCTTCCTCGGCTTCGTCTGCGGCCATAGCTCCTTCGAGTTGACGGCCATCGTCGTCGCCGGCGCCGGAGGGCTCATCCTCGGCCACGCGATCCTGGCCCCCGGCTCGCTGTCCCGCGCCGAATCGCTGAAGGAGCGCGGCCGGGTGGCGGTGGAGCTCGCGCTCGGCGCCGCGGCGATGCTGTTCGTCGCCGCGATGATCGAGGGTTTCTGGTCAGCGCAGCCCCTTCCCCTCGGTATCAAGTCCCTGGTGGCGGCGATCCTCTGGATCGTGGTCATCGCCTACCTCGGCCTCGCGGGGAGAGAGAGTCCTCAACCCGAGCGCAGCGCGAGCGGAGCGAGTCGCGCAGCGAGAGCCGCGGGGGTGGGGCCCCGCGGCACTGAGGGAAGCGCCCGGTGAGGCTCGAAGACGCCACCCTCGCCCTCGAGCCCAGGAGCGTCGGCTCGGCGATCGATCTCGCGATCCTCTTCTATCGAAGGCATTGGGCGAAGCTCGCAGCTCTCTCGCTGCTCTTCGGCTCCGCCCCCGTCGCCCTCGCCGGGTATCGGGCGACTCGCGGAGACGGCTGGCTCTGGGCGGTCCTGCTCTTCTTCTTCGGCTCCGCGTTCCTCGGAGCCGCAGTCGTCGCCGGGGCCGGGCATCACGTGTTCGGCGAGGAGTTCACCCTCCGAAACACCCTGCGCCACCTGGGCCGGCGCTTCGGAAGTCTGCTCCTGTGGCTCCCCCTGGCGCGCGTGGTCCTGGGGGCGTTGGGCGTGATGTGCTGGGGGCTCCTCTGGGTCCCGGTCGCCGCGCGGTACGGGTTCCTCTCGGAGGTGCTGGTCCTCGAGCAGCTCCGCGGGATGAAGATCGGAAAGCGACTGGAGGAGATCCTGAAGAGCATCCACGTCGAAGCCTGCGGCCGTTACTTCGCCATCGCGTCCTTCGCCTTGCTGGTCTCGACGGTCCTGTTTCTGTTCCTCGACCTCGGCTCGCAGGTCCTGTTCGGCGTTCCCATCTTCCTCGCCAAGGTTTCCTGGGCCGTCGCCTACGAGGACGTGATGAATCTTCTGTCCTACGATCCGCTGCTCGTCGTCGCCCTCGCGTCCACCTGGTGGCTGGTCTACCCGCTCGCGCGGCTCGCCTGGTTCTTCTGCTACCTCGACGCGCGCATCCGCAGGGAAGGCTGGGACGTCGAGATCGCGTTTCGCGTGGAAGCGCGCCGGATCGCATGAGTGGAGCCTCGTTAATGAGACGCCTGGCGACGGGTCTCGCCCTTCTCCTCGCGCTTCGAGCCGACGCTCAGGAGGAAGAGGCGGCTTACGAGGAAGAGGTCTACGAGGAAGAGGAGCCGTCCGGCTACGAGTATCAGGACGAGGGGCTCATCCGGGTCGCCCTCGAAGAGACGCTGTCTCAACCCGAGTTCGCGAGACTGAGGGCGGAGCCCGAGCCCGAGGAGGAGCCTGACGCATCCGCCGCCCCGGAGTGGCTGGACCGTTTCTTTCGCTGGCTCGCCCGAGCCCTCTGGGGCGACGACGCGAGCGAGGAGGAGTCCTCCGCTCTCGCGTTCAACATCCCGGGGGCGCGTTTACTCATCTACGCGATGGCTCTTTTGATCCTCCTGGCCGCCGTGTTCTTCATCGCCAAGTCGGTGCTCTCGATATCGAGGGACAAGAAAATCTCGGAGGACGAGGCCGCGGTCCGGGTGTTCGGGCCCGAGAGCGCTCCGGGAGAGCTCGACCCCGAGGAATACTGGCGCCGCGCCGTCGCGCACGGAGAAAAGAGGCACTATCGGGAGGGGATGCGTGAGCTCCTGCTCGGGGCGATGAGCGCTGCGGAGAGGCGGGGGCTCATTCGCTTCCGCCGCGGACTCACGAACCGGGATTACTTCTACTCGGTGCGGGGTCCGGCGCGCGAGTCCTTCAGCCTCATCGCCTCGGTCTTCGAGCAGGTGTACTTCGGACGCCGGGAAGCGACGGCCGACGCGTTCCGTGAATCCTGCCGGGCGTACCAGCAGAGCTTCCGGGGGGCCTCGTCATGAAGCGCGGCGAGTGGCTCTTCCCCGCTCTCTTCCTCGGTCTCCTTTTCGTGGGCTACGGCCTGGTGCCGCTCCCCCAGAGCCGCGAGAAAGCGGATTCCTTCGCGTCCGACCGCAGCGGAAAGAAAGTCTTCTTCGACGTCGTCTCGAGGCTCCTTCCCGACGTGAGGCGGAGCTCGGGCTCTCTCGTTCCCGAAGACCCGGAAACCGACGTCCTGGTGCTCCTGGGACCCGCTCGCTATCCCGATCGCGCGCAGTGGCAGACGCTCCACGACTGGGTCTCCCAGGGACGGGCGCTGGTCTTCGCCGCGAAGTGGCAGGACCCCGCGGTCGAGCTCGAGCCCTTCGGAATCGAGATCGTCCCCGCGCTCGAGGAGGGTGGCGAGGAATCCGAGGAGCCGAGCGAAGAGTCCGCGGCGCCCGGGATCGAGACCGATCTCGTCGAAGAGGACGTCGATTGGCGCTCGTTTGGACAGATCCGCTTTACCGACCCGGAGGGCACCATCGTGGTATCCGCCGGCGGCTATCCTCAGGTGATCTGGCAGCCCGTCGGAGAGGGAATCATCATCGTGGCTGCGAGCGATTTCATTTTCAGCAACCTGTCGATGATCGAGCCCGCGAACGCCCTGCTGGCGTTCCGAATCCTGGAGCAGGGCACGCCGGCGGGACCGGTCTACTTCGACGAGGGCCTGAACCAGGCGGGCGCACCCAAGGTGGTGGGAGTTCTCCTCGAGGGCCCGCTGCGGCTCCCGACGCTCCAGCTTCTCATCGTGACCCTGCTGTTCGGCTGGATGGTGAGCCGCCGCTTCGGTCCACTCGTCAAGAGAGGCAGGTCGGAGAGACGAAGCCTGGTGGAGCATGCCGAGGCGCTCGGGAGCCTCCACTACAGGGTACAGACCGGCTCGAGCCTTCTCGGCCCTTACCTCGAATACTTCGGCCGGGAACTGGGCGTCGCCTATCGCACCGGACCCAAGGGGCGAATCCTCGAGGACGTGAAAGGCCGCGGAAAGGACGCGAAGGAAACGATCGCCCGGGCGATCCGGGCGACGAGGAGCCGAAATCTCGACCGCGCGCGGGTGGCGGAGGTCATCCGCTCCCTCGCGACCCTGCGCCAGGAATCGAAGTGAGCCCGCGCGAGGAGCGCGGGGAGCGAGCGCCCCGAGGAGGGCAGAGCAATCAGTTGTGGAGCAATGAGCATCCTCAAGGGCGGCAACGGGCCCGGAGGGCCCTTCCTCCCCGCGCGAGGAGCGCGGGGAGCGAGCGCCCCGAGGAGGGGCGCTCGCACTGTATAAAGGAGCATCCATGG
>DAISKN010000694.1:0-3886 GCA_036820975.1 Acidobacteriota bacterium
GGATGCAGCGCATCCTCGACGGTTCCTACGCCGATCGCTTCCCGGCCGCTCGCGCACCGCCTCTTCCCAGCCGAAGCCGGCATCGGCGTAGCGCCCCGAGCGGAAATCGTCCCAGAGCACGCGCCACTTCGCGTCGAGAACCCGCTTCCCCGTGGGGAACTCCGCGAGCATGCGGCGGTAATAGCCCAGCGCCTGCCCCGGCTCTTTCTCGTCTTCGTGCCGGCGCGCGAGGCTGAAGAGGATCTCCTCGGACCAGGAGCTCTTCGGATAACGCTCGAGAAGCTCGGAGGCGCGCGCGCGGAAGCTGGCATCCTGGCGAAGCCTCCGCGAGGTCTCGGCGAGATAGTAGAGCACCTCGGGAGCGAGATCTTCGCGGCGGATCGTCTTCAGGGTCGTGGATGCGGCCGCGAGCTGGCGCCGATTGTATTGGCACACTCCCATCTTGAGGCGCACCAGCTCCTCGTCCACCACCGCTGCCACCTTGGAGCTCCTCGTGAGAAGAGAGGAAAGGGTCTCGTAGGCGTCGGCGTAGCGCTGCTCCGCCATGAGGAGCTCGGCGCGGTGAAGCCCTAGCGTCGCGACCCTCAAGGGCTCGACCGGAGGAAGCTTCGCCCGAACCAGGGTCAACTGACGGCCGGCTGCGGAAGCCCGGGAATGCCTCGGGAGCTCGTAGTACAAGGTTTCGAGAGCGAGCGCGGCTTCCTGATACTGTTTCGAGTCGACGAGGATCGCCGCGAGCTCGGAGAGAGCTTCTCCCCGAAGCCTGGCGTCCCGGCCCTTCGCGACCGAGCGGAGAATCTTCGCCGATTCCTCGCGGTCTCCCGCGCGCTTCAGGAGCGTGCCGAGAGCGAGACGAGCCTCGTCGACCACGGCGATATCGCCGTGGTTGGAGACGACTTTCTGGAGAAGCTCGCGGGCTTCGCCGGGACGGCTCGCTTCGAGCTCCCGCGCCGCGAGAAAGAGCGCGTAGCCGGAGAGCTCGGTGGCCTCGATGGCGGGCGACCGGAATAGCTCGACCGATTCGGGTCCCCGATGATTCTCCGACAGCAGCACTGCGGCGGAGAAGGCGGCGAGCCCTCTTTGCGCATCCTCCCGCCGGTCGTCCTCGTAGATCGACTGAACGGTCGCGAGCCGCTCGCGGAGGTTCGCCCGGGTGACGCCCGTCAGGGCCGACCGCATCTCGCCCGGGTCGTCGGGTGCTTGCAGCATGGGCGCCCAGGGAAGGAGCAGCGGTTGGGTTGGCTCGGCTCCACCTACGAGCCCCTCGGCGAGAACGGCGTTCGTTTCGGGCGAGAAGATCAGGAGCCCGGAAAGCGCGGAAGCGAACACACCGAGGAGTGCCGGAAATAAGATTCTGCTCGAGCCCCGGTACATCAGCGCGCTCCTGATACCCTTCTGCTCTGGAGATGAGTTACATCAATTATAGCAGACGAGTCGGCTGGACCGGCGCGAATTCAGGGGCTCAGGTCGCCGGGAGAGGCTGCCCCATGGCGCCTTCGTCGCCCTCGGCGAGGATCCGGACGAGCTCGTCGTTGAAGTAGTTCGTGCTGACCCGGATGCTTTCCTGCACCCGCTCCCGATAGAGCTGCCGGCTCCTCTCGATGTCGTCCCGCAGGAGGTCGTAGAGGTCCTTGGTCTTCTGGCCCTGCTTCACCTTGGCCTCGTTATAGAGCTTGATCTCGGAGACGAGCAGGCGGGCGAACCGCTGGGCCTCCTCGTGCTTCTTCCGCGTCTCCGGATCGAGAGCGTCGAGGTTTCCGGCGGGCGAAGGCACGGCGCGAGGACGGTCTTTTCCCGGGGCCGGCTTCGGCGACGTCTGGCCGTAGGTAGAGAGGTTCATTTCGGCGGTAGAGAACATCACCGTCCCCGACCCCTCTTCGTCGTCATCGGCGGCGGAGTACGCGGCCGGCGCGGCTTGCGCCGCTGGCTGGGGAACGACAGTCTCCCGCGCCGGACGGACGGGAGCCGGCGGGGCGGGCGGCGGCGTGATGTGCTCGCCGGTTCTCGGACCCGCCTTCTGGGCGCTCAACGCGTCGAGAAGCTTCGCCGCATAGACGGTGAGAATGTCGAGCGCGTCGGCATCCGCGAGCCGGTCGGGACTGTCCCCGCTGTCGGCATAGATCACGGCGGTGACCTTGTCGCGGAGAATGAGAGGAGCGGCGAAGACCGTCGAGGGAAGCACGTTTCCAATCCGCGAGAGGAGCTGCACGTTGTCGCGGTGGCGGTTGCTCTCGCCGACGAACGCCGCGCGGGAGTTGATGACGGCGCTGAACAGGGTGTCGGCGTTGGTGGGGACCGAGATCTTCTTGATCGCATCGTTGCTGAGCCCGGGACCGAAGTCGAACCCCCGCCCGTTCCAGCCAATGCACGAGCCGCCCTTGAGGATGAAGAGCGCGACCCGCGGTGCGAAATGCGAGAGCTCCTCGAGAAGGATGGTCAGGACCTCGGTCAGCGAAGTCCCGTGATCGATCTTCGCCATCGAAGCACGGACTTTTTTCAGCGTGTCGCCCGAGCCCGCGGCTCCCTTCACCAGGCTCATCGCCTCGTTCGCGAACGTGAGGACCCGCTCTTCGTCGATTCTCTCTTCGTAGCTCGACATCCGCTCCTGGAGGTGATCGAGCTTCGAAAGCAGCTCGTCCTGGAGCCCGGTGACCTCCTTGCGGAGGTCGTTCGACCAGTTGGACACGAGCGCGTGAAAGAGTGCTAGTGATTTGGCGCGCAGTTGATCTTGATTCATTGGCAGAGCGCCCCCCGAAGTCTCCGGCACGCGTACCCCGCGCGGTGAAGCCTTCGGGTGCACTTAACGCTTTTGGGCCGTCATTATCGGCCACATCTCCACTTAAGTCAACATAAACAAAGACCTTGGGCGTATGCAACGCTATTTTCGGGTCGCCGCGCCGGAGGCGAATTGCGGGCGCCGCCAAATCGACGTAAAATGCGTGCGTAGAACGAGTTCGCAAAAGGGGGCGAACAGGGTTCGACGAAGGCAACTGAATCCGGAGTGGCATGCCGAGCGCTCACGCCTCGTAAAACCGTGGGGCAAAAACACAATCGCCAATAACGAATTGGCTCTAGCCGCTTAAAAACCGGCTACGTCCTTTCCGGTTCTCGCCCGCTGGGGTCGGAAAGGGCGTCATTACAGGCGGGCTGGCTTCTCATCTCTCCCCGGGTGAGGAGCGAGATAAAGGGGATGGCTCCCGTCGGCTCCTTGCCGGCTCCTGACCGACGGGGGCGAGAAAAACTGGAACCGGATAAGCATGTAGAGGCTCCGGGTAAAGGTTTTCGGACGCGGGTTCGATTCCCGCCGCCTCCACCAGCCTTCGCTCGCTACGCGAGCTACGGCTGGCAAGCCATCCAAATCCATCCAACAGCCTCCACCCAGCGTCTGCGAGCGAAGGCTGCTTGTCCGCCGGAGTCGCGGCCGTTTCACCCGTGACGTAGGCGGGCGCGCCGTAGCTCGCTTATCCTTTTACATGTGGCGAGCGTAGGCGGGCTGCGCCGCGTCTGCTGGGAGTTCACGAACGCGGGAGTCGAGCCGGGGCGGAATGTGCTCCTGGAGCTCGTCTCCAAAGACCATGAATCGAAAAAGTGTCGTCTACTTGCTGGAGAGCGAGAAGGACCGGGAGCAGAGATACATCGGCGTCACTGCGAACCTGCGGCAACGACTATCGGCCCACAACTCAGGACAGTCGATCCACACAACCAAGTTTCGCCCCTGGCGTCTCGTTGTGGCCGTCTGGTTCAGCGACGAAGCACACGCCCTCGCGTTCGAGAGGTATCTCAAGTCAGGTTCTGGAAGAGCTTTCGCCAATCGGCACTTTCTGGCCAGCGGCGCGCCGCGAGATTGAAATCAGATCCGCTCGTCGAGCTCAACCGACGATTGGCC
>DAISKN010000695.1:0-3876 GCA_036820975.1 Acidobacteriota bacterium
ACTTTTTGTCGTCCCCGCTGAAGAAGTTGCCGAGGTCGAGATCGAGCTCTTCGGTCCGCGGCCGCGTCGGAAGAGACGCGGCTACCGACGTCTCCGCGTACTGAAAGGGGTCGTCGGTCGCGAACGCCGTCGGGGGCGGCGCCGCCGCGTCGGCGGTGCGGAACGGGTCGTTCATCGCGAAGAACTCGAGTCCTGCTGGCACGGGAGAAACACCGGTTGGCTGGGTGTTCACCTCTGCGGGAGGAAGGGGCTCGACGCTTTCGGCGACGGTGGCCTCGATGACCGTGGCCTCGATGAGCGGCATTTCCTCTTCCGCGTGCGGCGGCGCGATCTCCGAGAAGCTCGAGAACGAGGGCTCGCCCGGCGGGTCTGGAGACGGAGGAAGCTCCGGAGGCGCGGCCGTGTAGTCGAGCGACAACGAGGCGAATCCAGGCGAGCTGCTGAAAAAGTCCTCTTCGGGAGGCTCGGGCCCTTTTCCCGGAGCTCGAGGCGGTAGGGCGCTCGCCGCGGGGAAGAACTGGGTGGCGCTGTCGGAGCGCGGCTCGGAAACCGGAGGAGCGGCGGGAGGCTCGGACTCGTATGCCACGCTTGGCGCGTCGCCGCTCCCGTCGAGAATCGCTTCCATCATCTCGCCGGTCGTCGTCCTCGCGGGCTCGGCCGGCGCCGGGGCGTCGACGAAGAGCTGCGTGTGGTGGAGCGCTTCGGGAACGGGCTTCGGGGGAGCGACAGCCGGTCGAGTCGTTGCCGGGCCCGGGGGCGGCGGGGCGGGCGTATCCACGGCGAGCTGCGTATGATGGAGATTCGCGGGCACGGGGCGCGGCGGCTGGGGTTGCGCGGGCCGCGGCGACTCCGGCTCCTTGACCGCGGATATCTTGGTTTCCAAGAGTCGCTGCGGGATCGGCACCGGCGGCTCCAGGTTCATGACCGTCGTCGTGAGGTCCGGAACCTGCGGCGGGGGAGCGGGCGGACTCATCGGGAACGGGGCGGCCATCTCGGCCATTTCCGCCATGTCCGCTGCTCGGGAAGCCTCGGTTTCTTCGGAGATCTCCGGCGCTTCCTCCCGCGGAATCTCCGCGGGCTCGATCCACTCCAGGCACTTGAAAGCCCACAGGTAGCGGCAGGCGTCGAAGTCGTCGATCGACGCCTCCGCGCAGACGTCGGCGATGCGCATGGGCGAGCTCAGCATGGTCAGAAGCTCGCTCGGTCCCGACTCCAGCTTGAGGCGGGACCATTCGACCTCGGTGGCTCCGGCGACCTGGTATACGGAGTCGAGATCGCCGACGCCTTTCGAGATCCTCCGCCAGCTATCGACCAGCTGCACGCCGTCGAGAACCAGCTGCGCGACCGGCATGTCCAGAGTGATCGATTCCTTGCGCGACAGGTCCTCTTCCTTGAATCCATACCAGGTCTCGGTGCGTCGAAACAATCCCAGGATGACTGCCCGCACCTGACCCACGACCGCGGGGACGAGTTCTTTGGGCTCGAGCACTCCTTCGGCGACGAGGAGCGCCCCCAGTCGCTTCCCCGGCGAGACCAGCGTCGAGACGCGCGTGAAATCGTGGAGGGAGATCTGTCCGTTGCGCAGGAGGTTCTGTCCCAGCGCGTCGTCGTCGGACGAGGACTCGGCGAAGACGATTTTTCCGTCCTTCACGTAAATGGTCTTGTCGGCCTCGGGGTTCGAGAACGAGAGACGCCCGGTCTTTCCCGAGCGGCTGACGGCGAGAAGGAGATCGGGAAGATCGTACGGGTCATTCCAGCAGTTCAACACCCCTTCGAGGGGGATCGGGTTCCTCGCGGGCATCCTATTTCCTCATCCTTAATTGCTCGCTCGCTCTTCGCTCGCTCGCTCCCGCTCGGGGAGGAAGGGGCCCTCCGGGCCCCGCTGCTCTTATCGGTCGCTCGTGCGACTCGATTAACGTAGTTCGCGCACAGGGCAAAGCCCGGAAGCGAAAAGGACCGGCTCAAATTGGGGTTTTTCCAATTATATCAGGAAATGCCCAGGATTTCGTCGAGGTTGGTGGGTATTCGTATGGTGAAAGTCGCGCCCTTCCCGACCTCGCTCTCGACGTCGATCCGGCCGCGATGATCCTTGATGATCTGATAGCAGATCGAGAGCCCGAGCCCGGTGCCAATCCCCACACCCTTGGTAGTGAAGCCCGGATCGAAGACCCGGGAAAGGTTTTCCCGGGGAATCCCGATGCCGTCGTCCGTTATCGCGATGTTGGCGGTCTTGTCCTCGATCCAGGTCTTGATGGTGATCGTGCCCTTGTCGCGGATGGCCTGGCGGGCGTTATTAAGAAGGTTGAGGAAAACCTGGTTCAGCCGGCTGGGGAAGACCGACATCAGGGGCAGCTTTCCGTATTCGCGCACGACCTGGATGTTGTGCTTGATCTCGTGATGGACCAGGGTGAGGGTGTCCTCGAGCCCTTCATGGACGTCGACCTTTTTCAACTCGGCCTCGTCGAGCCTGGCGAAGCTCCGGAGCCTTCGTACGATCTCCGCGACCCTCGAGGCGCCCGACCGGATGACCTGGTTCGATTCATCGATCATGGCGAAGAGCGACTTCAGCTTGGGATCGCTCTCGAAAGCTTCCGGAGCGGTTTCCTTCAAGTGCTCCTTCAGCTTGGCGATCGCCCGCACCAGGGTGTCGTGCATGCTGGTCATCGCGCCGACCGGCGTATTGATCTCGTGGGCGATCCCCGCGACCAGGCCGCCAAGAGAAGCCATCTTCTCCGACTGGACCAGCTGGGCCTGGGTCTGCCTAAGCTCGCGATTGGTCTCCGCGAGATCGGTCAAGGCTCGCTTGATCGCGGTGATGTCGCGTCCCATGCTCACGAAGAGATCGAGCTTTCCGTGCGCGTCGTGGATGGGAAAGACGCTCACCAGGACGGGGATGGGCTCGCCGTCTTTGGACCTGCCCTCGAGCTCGCCCGTGAACCGGCCTTCGCTCTCCATCGCCTGCCGGACTTCGTCCGCTCTCTCCGGGAGGAGCAGGTCGAACACCGTCTTTCCCTTCAAGTCCTCGTCGGTGTAGCCGGTTCGCTTCTCGTGCGCCGGATTGCGCTCCAGGATCCGCCCCTGCTTGTCGATCACGATGATGCTGTCGACGGAGTGCTTGAACACCTCGTAGTAGAGATGGAGCTTGTCCTCGAGGTCCTTTCGCCGGGTGATGTCGAGAAATCCGCCGAGGACGACCTTTTCCCCCGCCATCTCGGAGAGTCCGAGCGAGAACACCGTCCACATCGGCGAGCCGTCCGCGCGCTTCACCCGGACTTCCATGTCGGTGACAAAGCCATCCCGCTTCAGCCGCTCCAGGACTTCCACCCTTTTTTCGGAGTCGTAGTAGAAGTCCATCGTGTTGCGGTTCTTCATCTCGTCGGGGGAGAGGCCCACGAGCTCCGCCAGGTGCCTGTTGGCGTAGAGGATCTTTCCGTCCCGGAGCCGGGTGATGATGTAGGGCACGGGAACGGCCTCCACCAGACGGAGGAGCTGCTCTTCGGCCTCGCGCTGCCATCGCTGGAGCCGGGCGAACTCGATCGCCTGATGGATGCTGATCTCCATCTCGTCCAGGCTCACCGGCTTGATGAGGAAACGCTGCGCGCCCTCGACGATGGCCTGGACCGCGATGGGAATCGACGGATGGGCGGTCAGTAGAATGAAGGGCAGGGCGGGGTTCTTGCGCTGGATCCGGCGGAGGACCTCGAGCCCGTCCATCCCCGGCATGTTGAGATCGCAGAGGACGACGTTGGTGTCGTCGGAGAGAAGATTCAGCCCCTCGGCGCCCGAAGCCGCCTCGACCACGCCGAAGCCGCGGTCCCTGAGGTTCGCCGCGAGTGTGCTCCGCTGCGCGAGGTCGTCCTCTATGTAGAGGATCTT
>DAISKN010000696.1:0-3846 GCA_036820975.1 Acidobacteriota bacterium
CCGTCGACACCCGGAGCTCGCCCTGGAGCTTTCTCCCCTCCATGTCGCAGGTCACGATCATCGAGGGCGTGAGGTACCCCTTGCAGACGCCCGCCGGGGTGCTCATCACCTCGTTCTCTCCGAGCCTTATGCTCGCGTTTCCTTCCATCGCGGCGACGTAGCCGTTTCGATAGAGCCGTCGCCCGATCTCGCAGACGTCTTCCTTGAGCCGATCGAAAGTGCTCAACGGGCCGCGCTCCGGAAGGACGCGAGGCAGGCCTCGGAGCAGAAATGTATCCGCTCTCCGCCGCGAACCTCGACGAGAGCCCGGCTTTCCGGGATGTGGACCCCGCAGACGGGATCCCGGACCATGAGACCTTTGTATACACCCGGCATCGCGTCGACGCGGCTCGACCCTCCCCGCGGCTGGGCCAGAGCCCCGCGGAAGAAGCTCCGCCACACCACTCGAAGGAGGAGCGCGATGACGACCCAGTACAGCCAGCGCACGAGCATGTCAGCTTCCCGCGTGCGCGGATTTCAAGGCCTCGAGCTCGTCCTTGACCGCGGCCGCTTCCGGCGAGTCGGGCGCCACTTCGATGAGCTTCTCCCAGAGCGCGAGCCCCCCCTGGATGTCCTGCTGGACGTAGAGCTTGATCCGCCCGAGGCCGAGAAGACTCGGGGCGTGGGCCGGGTCCTTGCGCAAGTTCTCCTCGAACGCGGCTACGGCAGGCTCGAGGCGCCCGAGGTTCAGATAGACGAGCGCCAGGTGGTTTCGGGCGTGAAGATCGCCGGGGTCGATCTGAACGGCCTCCTCGAGCCAGGGCAGGGCCTCACCGTGGCGCCCGGCCTCCATGTAGAGCCCGCCGATCTTGGTGCGCACCGCGCCGTCTCGGGGGTTCTCGCGGGCCTGGGCCTCCAGAGTCTGGATCTCCTTCTCGTCGAGCTCGCGCGCATCGCCCTGATTCTCGATGCCGATGCTCGAGCCGGGCATCGCCGTCGACGCGACGGCCGGAGACCCGGGAGCGACGCCCGAAGGAGAGACCGCCCGGAAGACGAAGTAGCCGGCGGCGACCCCGAAGGCGAGGCCCGACACGAAGAACACGAGATCGCGATTCATGGCTTTCCGGCGACCGAGTCTATCACTGGCGCGCGGAGGGAAGCCAAGGCTCAGCCCGTCGTGAGCGGCGGATGAAGCGCCGGCCTCGCGGAAGAGCTCGCGCGAAGCCCCTTGAGCTCCACGGACTCCCAAAGAGAGAGCGCTCCCGTATAGAGGAACCCCACCTGGAACAGAACCAGGAACGGAATCGAGCCGAATATCTGCTGCGTCGCCGCGTAGGCCACCGCCACCGTGAAGTAGAGGCCCACGGCCACCTCGAGCCACGGGAGCAGGCTCCCGATCCCCCGGTACTTCTTCTGCTTCCAGCCGTCGGCGGCAGACTCGATTCGGTACTTCGGCGTCCTCACGAAGGACGACTCCTTCCCCATCAGGGCCTCGACCACCGCCCGCGCGTTCGAGAGGCACATGCCGATTCCGAGGGCCAGAAGCATCGGAAGAACCTTGAGGCGATGCCTCCAGTCGGGATAGAGCTCGCGCTGCGAAACGACGTAGAAGCTCGTGACCGAAGCGGTGGCGAGGAGAAACAGCGGAACGTCGAGAAGCAGCATCTCCGCGAAGCCCATGTCGAAGCGGATCAGCAAGCTCGGAAACATGAGCAGCGAGAGCAGCACCATGAGCGGATACGCCAGGTTCGCCGTGAGATGAAACAGGGCCTCGACCTTCACGCGGAGAGTCAGGGGGCTCGCGAGGATCCGCGGAAGGAGCTTTCTCGCCGTCTGGATCGAGCCCTTCGTCCAGCGATACTGCTGGCTCTTGAAGGCGCCCATCGAAACCGGAATCTCCGCGGGCGCGACCACGTCGGGCAGGAAGACGAAACGGTAGCCCGCGAGCTGGGCCCGGTAGGAAAGGTCCATATCCTCGGTCAAGGTGTCGTGCTGCCACCCTCCGGCAAGCTCGATGGCGTCGCGGCGCCAGAGCCCGGCGGTGCCGTTGAAATTGAAGAACGCGCCCGCACGGTGCCGGCCGCCGTGCTCCAGGACGAAATGGGCGTCGAGGAGCACCGCCTGGATACGGGTGAGGAGCGAATAGGAGTCGTTGATATGACCCCATCGGGCCTGGACCATCCCCACGTTGCGGTCGACGAAGTAGTGGACGGTATGGTGAAGAAAATCGGGCGCGGGCACGAAATCCGCGTCGAAGATGCCGATGATCTCTCCCCTGGCGCTCGCGAGGCCGGCGGCGAGGGCGCCGGCTTTGAAGCCGGTGCGATCGGAGCGGTGGAGGTAGTGGATGTCGACGCCCCGCTCCCGATGGTGCTCGACCCGGGTCCGGGCGCGCTCTCTGGTCTCGTCCGTCGAATCGTCGAGGACCTGAATCTCGAGAAGCTCTCCCGGGTAGTCGAGACGGCAAACGGCGTCGATGAGCCTCTCCACCACGTAGAGCTCGTTGTAGACCGGAAGCTGGACGGTCACGCGCGGGAGCGTCGGGAAGCGGCCGGGAAGCTCGGGGCGGCGGTGGCGATTCCGGAAGTAGAGATAGACCATCCGGTAGCGATGGGCGCCGAAGATGGCGAGCGTGGTCAGAACCGCGAAGTAGAGAGCGAGCAGGAGGTCGCTCCACCAGCCCGAGGCAAACATCCTCTTATCGTAGACTGCCGAAGGACAAAGCCCAAATGATCGCGCGAAACGGCCGACGCCTCCTCTGGCTCGCCGCGGCAATCGAGTCCGTTCTCGCGATCGCCGCCGCGCTCCATGTGGATCGGGACCAGACGTTTCCCGTCTACCTCGCGCTCTATCTGGCGATGTCCCTTCCGTGGCTCGCGGCGAGCTACATCGCCGTTCGTGACCGAAGCTCCCGCGGCTCCGATGCCGCGCTCGTCGTCGGGGTCGCCGCGATCCTGCGCGCGATCTTCCTCGTGACCGAGCCCGTCTTGTCCGACGACGTTTTTCGCTACGTCTGGGACGGTCGGGTTCAGCACGCGGGAATCAACCCGTATCTCTACTCCCCCGACGACCCGACTCTGACGCCCCTGCGGGCCGAGATCCCCGAGGTCTACGCGGGAATCAACAACAAGGACATCCCGACCCTCTACCCACCGTTGATGCAGATCCTCTTCTACGCGGCGACCTCGGTTTCCTCGAGCCTCCTCTGGATGAAGGCGTTCTTCACCCTCTTCGACCTCGCTCTCGTACTGGTCCTGACGCGTCTTTTGTCCGCCCTCGGCTTACGCCCGCTGCGGGCGCTGGTCTACGCGTGGAGCCCTCTTCCGGTGGTCGAGATCGCGGGGAGCGGGCACAACGACGTCGCCGGGGTCTTCTTCCTGGTCGCGGCGCTCTGGGCGTTCGAGAGGAGCCGCCCGCGCGGATCTATCGCGCTCGCGACCGCGTCCGGGCTCGCGAAGCTCGCGGGTTTCGCGCTCCTTCCTTTGTTCGGGCGCTTCGTGAAGCTCCGGACGTTCTGGGCCGTGCCGCTTCTGACGGCGCTCGTGGCGCTTCCCTATGCGTCCGCGGGAGGACTCGCCTTTCGGGGGCTTTCGGAGTACGCGCTCCGCTGGCGGGGCAACGACAGCCTCTTCCACCTGCTGTTCCTGCTCACGGGCTCTCTCGCGAACGCCAAGGTTCTGGTCGGCGCGATACTCGCCGCCGTCGCTCTCTGGCTGGTCTGGCGAAAAACCCCCCCGGTCCGCGCTTTCTTCCTCACGCTCGGCGCAGTCCTCCTGCTCACGCCCACGGTGCACCCCTGGTACCTCCTCTGGGTAGCGCCGCTTCTCGCGGTCTTCCCCCATCCGGCGTGGCTCTTCCTCCAGGCAG